>NZ_JAUBRM010000230.1:0-1408 GCF_036701905.1 Microcoleus sp. MON2_D5 | reverse complement strand
GGAAGCTCTCTCTAAATTCACCATAATTTCTACTCAGCTAACGCTGAGTAAATTTGTGCTTAGTCTAAACTCCAATGGTAAAGTAAGCAGGCTCAAACTGCCCTCATCGAGGCCATGAATATGATTCGTAAAGGACAAGTGGAGGGGGTTGAGAGAGGCGATGTGCGAGCACAAGTAGAATTCGTGTCTCAAATTTTCGGAGTTATTGCTTAATTGAGTTCAAACTAAGTTATGTGTTTGTTCACCATAGTTTTTGCGACATAACCTTGTTAAGACGGTGCTCGATCGCTGCATAACAATTGTGATGCAACCGACAAAAACACATCATCAATTTACAACGGAGAAACGTCTCATGCCTTACATTACTGTTGGTCAAGAAAACTCTGCAAATATTGATATCTACTACGAAGATATTGGGACAGGTCAACCGATTGTACTGATTCATGGATTTCCATTGAACGGACATTCCTGGGAGAAGCAGGTTTTAGTTTTACTGAACGCAGGATATCGAGTAATTACCTACGATCGCCGAGGATTCGGTGCTTCCAGCCAACCCTCGTTTGGTTATGACTACGATACCTTCGTCGCCGATTTGAATACACTCATGACCAAGCTTGACTTGCAAAATGCCGTGCTGGTCGGTTTCTCAATGGGAACAGGTGAAGTCACACGTTATCTTGGCAAATACGGCTCAGAGCGGGTGCAGAAAGCCGTGCTGATGGCTCCCGTTCCACCGTTTCTATTAAAGACAGACGACAATCCAGAGGGTGTTGATCAAAGCGTTTTCGATGGCATTATGAAAGCGATTGTTGACGATCGTCCAGCTTATTTCTCTGCCTTTTTCAAAGCGTTCTTCAATGTGGATGTGTTGCTAGGTAAGCGGATTAGCAATGAGGCAATTCAGGCAAGTTGGAATGTGGCTGTAGGGTCTTCTGCGAAAGCGACTTTAGATTGTGTACCGTCCTGGCTCACCGATTTCCGCGATGATCTGCCCCGCATTGATGTACCAACCCTGATCATTCATGGCGATGCCGATCGCATTTTGCCGCTTGAGTCCACCGCAGCAAGACTCCCGAAGCTGATTAAAAACAGTCACCTTGTTGTCATTCCTGGTGGACCACACGCCATCAACTGGACTCACGCGGATCAGGTCAATCCCGTGTTACTAGACTTTCTTCAGCTTAGTTCCAAGGTCAAAGGAATTCATCACCATGCCTCCATAGTTTAGCGTGAGTGAACGACTGAAAATGTGCTGTTTGCCTGGAAACAGCAGTAACCCACCTTGATCGCTATTGATGTTATAGGAAAACGGACTTAGCGATTACTCTGGGGGTAACGATTCAGGTCTAAATTTGAGGAATTAAAGATGGTTGTTGCATATCTGGATTAACCATCGCTTTTATAGCTT
>NZ_JAUBRM010000229.1:0-1417 GCF_036701905.1 Microcoleus sp. MON2_D5 | reverse complement strand
CTATCCTTTCTCTGCGCTGTGCTTATCTCAATGGTCAACTTTCCACTTGATATATGTGCAAAACTGAGATGCACCCAAATAATTCATCTACTTGAGTCGAGGTAAATAATCCGTCTGGCCCCTGTGGCGTAATGTCGGTAAATGGGGATTCATAAAGGATTGCTGCATCCATTGCGCCATGTGCGGTTAGGTAATCCACAATCATATTCACGAATTCAATCTGATTGGAGTTAAGATTTTTACCAGATATAAACTTAGCTAGTTCCTGCTTGGCTACCTCACGATCGAGTCCTACTAAGGAACGGACGAATAAACCTAACCCATGCGCCTCTTCTTTGGCACGGTCTATATCCTCCTCTACGCCTAATTTATTCTCTAGCAATATCTTCTCTAACTCAGATAAATCGGATGGAGTGAGCTGTTTGTTAGTCCGCAGCTTAAAAATGACCACATGGTCTTGATGCGATCGCAAAAAAGCCCTTGCTTTAGCACGGAACTTCTCAAAGTTATCTAATGCTGTAAAACCAGGCAACTCTACTATTATCTCATCCCCCATTACATCCTCAAAATCGGTGTAAATAGGTTGGCGTTTTTGTTTCTCAATCAGCTTTATTAACCCCCGTAGGCGTTTGCGTAACACCTCCAGCATTGGTAATGTCACATCTTGCCACCACTCATCGGTTTGTACATCGTGAATCAGGGCTAGCTGTTCTTGCACGAAGGGAATCGCAGATTTCTCCTCTAACATCCCTGCAAGTGACTTCACCTGTTCTTGTAAACGCTTAAACATAGAGTCAGAGCGCAGGATTGCTAATTGTAACTTCAGCATCAGAACATCAAATCTTTTTATTTCTTCGGTTTCTGTTTCCAATTGGGAGGGCAAACCAGCTATTTCTTGACTAAGTTCCATAAAATCATCGCTCGATAACGATGCCCATGCTGCGGAATTAGCATATTTCTCTACGAATCGTTGTTTAGGTCGCACTATGAAGTTTTCAGTATTCATAGCCGCCACTTCAGTATTGAGTAAATTGGCTAGTTCCTGGCGCAATTCTGCATCTGTACTGGGTTCTTTAGAGGCAGATTGATACTCTTGAAGTTGGCTCAGTTTTGCTGTATTAATTGGTGGATTTCCAGGTTGTCTTTTATCTAGCTCTCCAATTAATTCTAATCGAGCGGTAAACAATTGCTGACCCAATGATTTTGTTATGGGTGCATTAACAGTCTCTGAGTTGTGTTGAAAAAACTCTAAATTTTGGCAATAATCAAACAGGTAAAAAAAATCTTTATCTTGCCCCAGTCCAAATAAGTCAGGGCATAGCCTCGTACCTCGTCCTATCATCCAATACGGTTCAGTTAAGGGCTAGGCAGTGCTTAAAACAATAAATACAGGAGGATTCATTATTATTCCAGTACC
>NZ_JAUBRM010000076.1:0-30770 GCF_036701905.1 Microcoleus sp. MON2_D5 | reverse complement strand
CCCCTTTCATTTATTATCAAAGTTTCCTATTTTACCATAGAAATTCATATTTACATCTCAAATGGAATTGCTATATAAAGGTAAAAGCAGTCATCCATGCCGAGATTACAACTTGGCGAAAAGTCGATTGCCGATTCTGAATGAGTTTATTGATGCTAGTAATTGGCAAGAATTTTGTCATCAGGCGCGTCGGACTTCTGAAACATTGTTGGGCGAGCGCACTTCTTTCATCGAACTCTGCGAACAACAGGCTGAAATTGCCGAACAGAAACTAGGAAAAAGACTTGCTCAACTGCACCTGCGTCTTAACCGCTTAGCTCAAAGCCAACAAACTTCGCATTCATTATTAGCGCAAGAAGTCAACACAGAAACTGCTTTAACTCAAGCTATTTTAGAAGGAATTCGCCATCCCAGAATCAAGCTTGATTCTGTAGGATTCATCATTGTTTCTGGGCGAGTTCCCGTTCAATTTCTGGAAGAGGGGGATGAGTGATGGCTGATTCATTCCAAGAGTTCAGAGACATTCTACAAACAGGTAATCTCCCTGCTGATACAAGTCAGTTTTCAGAAGCTTGTCAAAGGCGTTTGCTTGAGGCTTTGGCTGCTGTGGGAACTCCTGACGCGCCAAAAAAAGGAGATATTGCTGCTTTAGTGCGTCACCTACTGCGGCGGGAAGATGAGCTACAGGGCGGAATGCCCCAAACCATAAAAGTACCTCGGACTTCTTCTTTCCCGAATCGCGAAATTTGGCGGCAAAGCGGTATCAATATTTTGGGTGAAGGTTCCGATTACTATTTAATTAGCGCTGATCCTTGGCAACCAAATTGGCTGGATTTTTCCGAACAATATCATCCAGACAACCCCGTATTTAAAGAGGAAACTCGCCGAGAATACGTAGATGTAGCGGGAGATCCGTTTCTGGAATTGGTGGATTGGAAGAAATATCGGAGTGTAGGGCAACGCGAAGCAATTCGTGCTGTTTTGACTGCTCCTGAGAGTGCGACACTTGTGATTAATCTGCCTACGGGTTCGGGAAAAAGTCTCTGCGCTCAATTGCCAGCGCTTTTGCGATCGCAAAATGCTGGTGTTAGTGTCATTGTTGTGCCAACTACAGCACTAGCCCTTGACCAGGAACGAGCTTTAAAACCTTTTGTGAACCATGCGACTGCTTATTATGGCGATGAGTCTGGGGAAGGACAACAGAGACGGAAGGAAATTTGCGATCGCATTCGCGACGGCACTCAGCGAATCGTTTTCACCTCACCCGAAAGCTTGATGAGTTCCCTTGCACCTGCTATTTACGAAGCCGCACAATCAGAAATGTTGAAGTATTTCGTAATAGATGAAGCTCATATCGTCGAGCAGTGGGGCGATGAATTTCGCCCAGAATTCCAAGAACTTCCCGGCTTGCGAAGAGACTTGTTGCGTTTAACTTCTTTTACGACTTTATTGCTGACTGCAACCTTAACAGAATCCTGTTTAGATACCCTAGAAACTTTATTCGGCAAACCCGGCCCGTTTCAAGTGATATCTGCCGTGCAGTTGCGACCAGAACCCTCTTACTGGTTTGCTTTGTGTGAAAGTGAAGAAATCAGAAAAGAGCGACTAATTGAAGCTGTTTATCATCTCCCTCGCCCTCTGATTGTTTACGCCACAAAACGCCAAGATGTGAGGCGATGGAAACAGGATTTGTTGCGTGCTGGATTCAAGCGGTGTGCCATTATGACGGGAGAATCGAGCTCGCTAGAACGCTCTCAACTGATTGAAGACTTCCGCGAGAGACGAGTTGATATAGTCGTTGCTACTTCGGCTTTCGGATTGGGCGTGGATCAGTCCGATGTTCGAGCCGTAATTCATGCCTGCATCCCAGAAACTATCGATCGTTTCTATCAAGAAGTCGGTCGAGGAGGTCGAGATGGCAAGGCAGCAATCTCGCTCACATTGCATACCACTGAAGACCTAGAAATTGCCAAGTATCTTAATAAAAATTCTGCAATTACTATCGAACGGGGTTTAGAGCGGTGGGACAGTATGTTTTTCAAGAAAACAATTCTTCCCGATCGTCGGTTTCGCGTTCCCGTCAATATTCCTCCATCTTTACAACTAGCAGATATTGATATGAAAAGCAAAAAGAATCAGGAGTGGAACATCTGCACTTTAACGCTGATGAGTCAGGCTGGTTTAATCGAAATGGATGCGGATGAACCGCCGCTAAGAAAAAATTTTGAATCGAACGACGCTTATCAAAAAGATTGGAAACTGTACCGAGAATCCCGCTTTATTCGTATTCGAGATGAATCGCATCTGAATGCCCAAACGTGGGAACATAAAGTAGAACCAATTCGCAAACAACGCCAAAACAGGAGCTATAAAAACTTGGAATTGATGCGCGAGGCTTTACGACCAAAACGTTGTATTTCGGAAATCTTAGCTGAAGCTTACACAATACCCACCCGTGCAATACCAGAACCGAGAAAGCAGGTGATAGTTTCTCGTGCTTGCGGCGGATGTCCGATTTGCAGAAAAAATAGGGACTCGCTATTTGCAGGAATTATGCCCGCGCCGATATCTGTATGGCAAAACCCTAAACTTTTTGTAGGTAAAGAACTAGAACGATTGCTAGCAGGAGATAAATTAATGCTGATTTTCTATGAATCTATGGAGGAGAAAAGTTGGAAACGTAAAAGCCCTCAAGTTTTTCAATGGTTGAGGGAGCAAGGAATTAGGAATTTAGTTGTTAGTCGCGAATTTTATAGTACATTGATTAAAGAACCAAATCTAATCCCAGATGCTTTTCTATTTTTGTTTGAAAAATACCAACCCATTCTGATGCCGCGCATTCCCACCCTAATCTTTCATCCACCAGGAAAGGCTATCCCTCACAACTATCTGTCACTCAACAGAACTTCTCAAGCTCCGCTGATTATCGTGCTTCCTGTCGATACACCCGATCCGAGCCGCGATGACCGCAAGCTGATTGATATTTTTTCTGGGAAATCTTTTATGTTTGACCACTTTTGCAGGGAGGTTAGTTTATGAGCGTATTAAAAACTGCTTTGGCTGCTCCTAGCCGAATGCGAGGCATATTTAGATATTTGCTTCAAGCCCCCAAACAGTGTGAAAAAAGGGGAAAACTCACTAGCCTGCTTTCTCCCGATAAATTGTCAGAAGGGAGAAACAAAGGTGCGGAACATCCGATGTTTGATGCTGCACTGCGAGAAAGTATCAAGTGCGGTTTATTAATCGAAGAAAACGAGGAGATTGCTATAAATTTTAATCTTCCAGAAGCATCTAGACATCCTCAAACTGGCGATAAGTTGTTACCGGATACGCTGGTACAGCTATTTTTCGCTTCTGATAACGAAGATGAAGAAGATTTAGGTCGCTTAATAGCATGGTATTTAGCACAGGATATTTATGATGCTCCCGATACATGGGAAAAAGTAGAAAAGCTTGTCGCAGAGCAGGGAGTTGCTGAGTCTTTAGATTTGAAAATATCCAGCGATAGTCTGTTCGGTCAACTCGCGGACTGGATGTGTTATTTAGGGTTTGCTTGGGGTCATGCTTTAGAGTTAAACAAAAAACTTGTTGTTGCTGAGCCAACTGCTTCAAACAAAAGACTTGTTGTGGCTGAGCCAACTGCTTATCTCAGACGAAATTTAAAGGATTTATTTCAAGGAGAAGCAAAAGCTAAACTTTCAATTCGAGATTTTCTCGATCGCCTAGCTAAAAAATGTCCTCTGTTTGAAACTGGAAAATTTCGAGAACAGGTAGAAGAAAAAATTGGTGATCGCTTACCAAATCACTTATCAACTAGCACGGCTTTTGCTTTATTTCGCCTTCAGGATGATGGTTGCGTCAAGCTTGTAAAAGAGTCTGATGCCGATTTATTCATCTTTCCCGGGGTAGGAAATGAAGAAGGATTTTCTCATATTATTTTGACAGGAGTAGAACTATGACATTTACAAAATTTGTTTGCTGGGATGTCGATCGCGTTCGCCGCGTGATGATGGGTGTGGAGGCTACCCAAACTCCAGATAGTATATTTCTGGCAACTCACCATCCAATTGCCATGTACCGCCAGGAACTGATCGAAGCACCTTCGCGAGTTACCTACAGCGAGTCAGAATTTCTGAAAGACTTTCTCGCTGAACAAGATTTCGCTTTCGTGCCAGTGTTAGGAAGTTCCGGGACGGGAAAATCTCACCTGATTCGCTGGCTAGCTGCGAATATTGCATCGACCCAGAAGCGCCGAGTTTTGCTGATTCCTAGAATTGGCACGAATCTCAAAGATATTATCAGTTTAATATTAGAAGGGATGGAAGGAGCAAGTTTTGATGAATACCGGCAGCGTTTAAATCGAGCCACTAGCAGCTTGACAGAAGCCCAAGCGCGGGAACAACTTCTGAATCAGCTTGCGGCTGCTGTTGGCCCAAATGGTCGGGGCGATCGGGTTAAACTTTCGGAAGTGGAAGAATACCTTGTTGACGCTATTGACTCTTTTTTGTACGATCCATTTTTTCGGCAATACTGGCTAGAACAGGGTGGTATCATCCATCAATTAGTTATTCATACTCTTGGAAACCAAGATAAGGTCGAAATCGTTAACGAACGGCTACAGTTCTCATTAAAGGACTTGCCCCTTGATATTCGATACCTTCAAAAAGCTGGGGAAAGAGCTAGAGATTTTTATAGAGAACTATACAGCAATGACGAAATTCAAAAAGCCGCCGTAGATTGGTTAAACAGCCATCTCCCTCAAGCGATCGCGCAGGTATTAAGCCTTGGTCGTGAAGATTTGCAAAGATTAATGCGCGAAGTTCGTGAAACTCTAGCAGAGCAAGGAATAGAGTTAGTTTTGCTGATTGAAGATTTTGTCAAATTTCAAGGCATCGATCGCGAAGTTTTAGAAGCAGTTTTAGCGCCGCCGCAACAACCCAGAGGCAAACCTTTGTGCGCGATGCGAACGGCGCTAGCTTGTACTACGGGCTATTTTGATGGTCTGAGGTTAGATACTGTAAAACAGCGGATTACTTTTAGCGTTAATCTTGACCTTGGCACAGTTGGCGAACAATCTTTAGTGAATTATGCAGATATCAAACAATTTGTGGGTCGATATCTCAACGCCGTGCGTTTGGAGGATAAAACAATTCAAAATTGGTGGGCTGACTCTCGCAATCGCGAAGGTTCGGATCGAGAATCTCTACCTAGTGCTTGCAATGAATGCGAACACAAACTAGCTTGTCATGCAGGTTTTGGAGAAGCGGATGGTTTTGGTTTATATCCCTTCACGCCTGAAGCCTTAGAGCAGATGCTTTCCAGAGTCAACCCGGAAACTTTTAAACCTCGGATTTTGATTAAAGATGTTCTTAAGTGGACGCTAGAAAATTCTATTTCCGATCTTCAGCATGGAGATTTTCCTGCTATTTCTCTGCGGGAACATTTTGGCAAGATGCGACTGAGTGCAATGGTTCAGGCAGATATTAAAGCCAAAGACCAACAAAATTACGATCGCCGCCAAACTCTCCTCGATTGGTGGACTGATAGTAACGAGCTTTATGATTTGCATCCAGAAATTCACTCTGCATTTGATATTCCGGCGCTGGGAGTGAATGTGCAGCCGACCAAAGTTTCACCATCTGTTTCGCAGGCTAAAGAGTCTAGAAAATCGGTTAATAATTATCAAGTTGAGGCGCACTCTCAAACTGAAAAAGTTCCTGAAAAGCTGACGAATCAACTGCAAATTCTCGATCGCTGGAATAACCAAGAAATTTTTCCGCAAGATATCGGTGGAGAACTGCGACCGTTGATTTATTCAGCTATCGGCTATCGGATAGAATGGGATGCGGAAATGCTACTTAAGGGGAGTTTTGCTGGTAGTGGGACGACATATTTTAAAAGCAGGAATATTACTTTTTTTAGTCCAAAAGTGACGAGGGAGACGATTTCTGGAGTTAAATTATCTCTTCCTCTTACTCCTGACGATCCTGATGAGTTTCGAGAAAGCGCGATCGCCTTCCAAGCCATTTTACAATACAATCATTACAAGCATTGGAAGTTCCCCGATGGCGATCGCTACTTCCGCACCTACGCCAAACAACTGGAAAAATGGAGTCAATATGTCCTAGAGCAAATTCGCCTGTATCCCCGCGAGTCTGGGGAACCCTGGAACCCTGTCCCTGCGGCAGTTGAACTACTGGCGATCGCAGCAACAATGGCCGGACATCCTACAGATTCGATTGAACATTTGATTAATAGTTTGTTTCTCGATTTAGAAGCAAAAGATTTAGAAAATCGTTCAGCTACTTGGAAAAAGCTATTTACTAGCTTACAAAAACACCGCGAGGCTTTACTAGAAATTGTTACCAGTCGCACAGCTTGCACAAAAGGTAGCTCTCCGAGATTTCAAATTATTGATACTGTTCAAATTTTGGAACCTTTGAAACAGGTTAGCAAATCTTGGCAACCTCAATGTGAAATTCCGGCTGATGTTCGAGAGAGGTTTCCCGAAATTGATAAAGCGCGTCAAGCTGCGGACGAATTGCTAGAAAAAGCAATTCAAGAAGAGTGCGATCGTCAACTTGGTGTTTACAATTCTCTAGTAGCTGAATTAGGGGAAGACATCAAGAAAAAAGATGTTACCGATTTAGTAAAGCGGGCGATCGATAGCTCGCAAGAAGCTGGTGTATTTCGAGGAGGCAGAAAGAGTGTCGATGAGCTAAAATCTGTGTTGGAACAGTTTAATAGTGTTAAGCTTTCTAGCTATTTGGGAACAATGAAGCGCGTGCAAGCTGAGAAAGATAACCCAGATAGTAAACCGAGCAAGCTGCTTAAAGATGTCAGTGAAAATCATCAAAAAGCAATGATTGAGGGTTCGGAATTTCTGGGAAACACTAACAATTTTCTTGATAATTCTCTAATCGAGGTTAATAACCGAATTGAGGAATTAGAAGTGTCTGGTGGTGCAACAGTAGAATCTTGCCATAGAGCTATTGAAGATGGATTGGCTAAACTGCGAAATCTAATTACTGAAATTAAAGGATAGATAATATGCTTCTCGAAAAATCCACTCAACTGATTGAGTTATCTCAAAATAAAATTAATCTTCAGAGGTATGCAACCAATCTTGAAGGCTTTCAATCTCGACAACAACAAATCGAGAAAGCTGTCGCTGGAACTCTACCTCTCGTTCAATCTTTGAGAGCTTTTCATCAAAAAGGAATTACCAATTTTCATTTAACTCAAAATGCTGAGATTCTGCTGACATTTATTGCTAATGTTGAGGCAGAATTTAAAAAAAATCCTGAATGGATTATACCAAATGAAAATTTTAACAAAAAGAATTTCACTTCTAGGATAGAGCAATTACAAAATTCTCTGAAAGAGCAATTGAATCAATCTTGGCTGGTCTACCGAAGTCAAAAAATGCCCAGCACTAATAATGAAATCCTGAATTTATTGGATAAAGTTTCGGCATTTAAGCCAACTGTTCAAAGCATTAGAAATTTAGATAGGAAAATTCAGGAATCAAACTCAATTCCCAAAAGCAGTGAGGATTTTGAAAGAGTCGATCGGCTAATTGAGCAATTAAAGCAGTGCTGGGAGGGCTTAAATTCTGATGAGGTTCCTGAAGCAGTGCTTCGTTTTGTGAAAGAGGCTGCTAATGAGGGTGCTACCCGGGGACTTTTAACGCCAGAGGTAGAAGATTGGTTGACTAAACACCGTCTGATTGATTCTTTACGAATTCGCTTGACCTAATAAATGGTTTGCGATTGTCCAAGAAATCACTGACGCACCCTCCTGCATTTTATAGCGTACAGACAAAGTGCGATCGTCTTTGCTGTGGTAAGGTGCGTCAGCAGCAAATTGTTTGAGTTTAGTCAAATCTCTTGGCTGACGCCCCCTACTACATTTTCTAACGTACAGACAAAATAGAACTTAAAAAGATTAGATTCTAGCGAACGGCGAGGGCGATATTGTGCGTGTAAATCGGCCGTCGAAAAGTTTTCAATAACTTTGAGATTGAGTTCGTCAGCCAAAGTGGCAATGTTTTCAAACCCAGTAATCCACGGTGCATACATACTTTCGTATTTATCTATGTAATCATTGATATCTTGGTAGCCCGTCGTTCTCAAAATCACCTTCTCCGACATATAATCAAAGGACACTCGAAAATTATCAACATTGTCGCGAATTTGTTCTAACACAAATATTACCTCTTTTTTGGCAAGCAAGGTTGTGTTGCCTTCCCACAAAAAATAGGTCGGTCGAGTGAAATCAAAATCACTCTGTTTCAGCAAGGAGATTAAACCGTCTTTTACGTAATCGCCGGGAAGGTAGCGAACATTAGCAGTAACTTTGTAAGCTTTGAGAGTTTCTTCTTTTAATTGAAAAGTCGCGCGGTCGTCTATTTCAAAATAAATCACTCCTTCTCCATTAATTCTAGCAGCGCGAGTATCCAAACCAGAACCTAAAATAACTACTTGCTTGCAACCTCCTAAAATTTGATTTGACAAAACATCATCAAAATATTTAGTTCGCAACTTAACCATTTCTTTAGCGGCGGGAGAGTTTTGAGCTATTTGGCTAGCTACTTTTTTTGTTTCCTCATTCAGCCAAATTTTTACTACATTATCAGTGTAGAGAGGAAGTGCCTCTTCATTCTCTTCGGCTCTAAATTCCGCAACGATAAAAGCAGTACCAGTTACATTTTTCATGGCTAATCTTTCACCCTTACTAAGTAGTTGGTTACAAATAAACATTAGATGGGGACGGGGTGTTTACACCCCTAAACTCCCTTGCATCCTAGATTCTTAGCTAAACCCGCCTACAAAATACTATGGTTTTTGCCCTTACCTACTTATTGACTTCTCGCATCTGCTAAAGACTCATTGCTCGCTTCACCATCAGAATGCAGTTCAGCTTGGTGTATTTTATCAGGAATCAGTCCCTCCGGCCGCACGAGCATCATGACAACAAGAGTGAGGCCGAATAGAAATAAGCGCATTTGAATCGGGTCTAAACTGGTTGCCAGAAAGTCCGCTAACTGGGGAATTGCAATCCTGGGGAGTACAAAAGTATTCAGAAAACCCTTGAGGACTTGCGCTAATTGTGGCAGATAAAGTCGATCGGCAGACATGATAATGATAGCCCCCAAAATCACCCCGGTCATGTTGCCCAAACCGCCTAAAATCACCATACACAGGATGATTACCGACACCGAGAAATCGAAAACGCTGGGAAAAATCGCGCTGATATAGGCGGCGTAAAACGCCCCTGCAAAGCCCGAAAACGTCGCTCCCATCGCAAAAGCCGAAAGTTTGGTTTTGACCAGGTTAATGCCCATCGCACTTGCCGCTAATTCATCTTCGCGCATGGCATTCCAGGCCCTGCCCAAGCGGGAATCTCGCAGCCGCGAAATCATGAAGTAAGCAAAGACAACTAGCAACAAAATTAGGTAGTACCAGGGAAAGTAGTTGCCAGTGCTAAAAGTGCCGACAATGGGGAGAGATGGACGCCCGATCGGGTTTATTCCGGCTTCGCCGCCGGTGAGGTTAAAAGGTCGATCGCACCCAACCAGACACAGCACCAACTCGGGTTTGCCCAACAGGGAAGCAACAATCTTCGACACTGGTTCGTCAATCCGAATCGCCGTTAAATTCCTAAACACAACCGGGATAATTTCGCCAAAACCGAGGGTAACAATCGCCAAATAATCGCCCTTGAGCCGCAGTGTCGGAATACCCAGGATTACGCCCGCGATCGCAGCTACACCGGCCGCGATCGGCAATACCACCCAAAAATTCCAAGCAATATTTAACTGCCCAGAAGATAGCAAAGCCGTCGTGTAAGCGCCGATCGCAAAAAACGCCGCATATCCCAAATCCAACAAACCCGCAAAACCCACAGTAATATTCAAACCCAGCGCCAACATAATAAAGATTTGAATCTGTACTACAGTAGCAATCCACCCAGTCTGAGCCTGAATATCGATAAACGGAAACAGAATTAGAATAAAAGCTAATGTCACCAGAGTTGCCAGCCGCTGGCGTTCTCCCTGCAAACCCTGCAAAGCACCCATTAACGTAGCTGTCAAAATTGCGAGCGTCAAACTGCAGATCCCGTACAGCAGCGTCGTCGGCAAAGCCACAGCAGATTGACCAGACAAAGGTCTAATCAAAACCCCTTCTAACACACTCGCAACTAACAGCCAAACTCCCAATCCCAATCCCGCTAAACTGCCGATCGCAGCACCCATTTTCGGGCTGTAAACCTTCTGCTCCCGACAGCTAATAAAGCCCGCCGCCGTACCCATCAGCCAGCCGATCACGGTGCCGCTCCAACCGCCGAATAACAAAACAGTCAAAGAGGCGATCGCCCCTAAAATACCGCTCGATTTGATCGCATTAATTATTTTTTTTGACATAGTAATAAATTATTAGTCATTAGTTATTAGTCAGCCGTCAGTAGTTAGATGCAAGAATGCTAGGAGTCGCAGTTATAGAGGCGACTGAGGCTGGCAGTGCCAACTTCTGCCTCCAGCAACTCCATCGACGGCTCTGGAAACTGCTGAGCGAGCTAGCTACAGTTTAGAGTCTTTTGAGAGCGATTGTTTCACCACAGCGATCGAAACTTCAAATATACTGGAACTGTTACCGCAACACACTTCAAACGGGCGATCGCTATATGGTACAAGCACCTCAAAAAACTATCACCCTCGACGAGTTTTTGCAACTCCCAGAAACCCAACCCGCTAGCGAATACATCAAAGGTGCGATTTTACAAAAACCTATGCCGCAAGGAAAACACAGCACTATTCAGGGAGAACTCATCACGAGGGTTAATGCAGCGGGCAAACCTCAGCGGATTGCTTGGGCATTTCCAGAACTTCGCTGCACTTTTGGCGGACGTTCCATTGTTCCGGATGTCGCTATTTTTGTTTGGAATCGTATTCCCCTAGACGCTGACGGCGAAATTGCCAATACATTTAATGCTCACCCAGACTGGACAATAGAAATTTTGTCCCTAGCCCAAAGCCAAACCAAAGTCACAAACAATATTTTGCACTGTTTGAACGCCGGTTGTCAGATGGGTTGGTTGCTCGATCCCGATGAAAAAAACATTTTAGCCTATCCCGCAAGGCAGCAGCCGATTTCATTGCAAGAACCAACAGATATACTTCCGATGCCCCAATTTATGCCGGAAATGCAGTTAACTTTAGGCGAAGTTTTTGGCTGGCTCAAACCAGGGAATCTTTAAAACGTAAAACTAAAACGTAAAACGCGATCGCGCTCTCTCATACCCGACTTCTGTCTCTTCATCAAAGAAGCTCACACAAATTTATAAAATGTTTGTAGTGAGGGCTTTAGTCCTCAAAATTTTATGAGAACTAAAGTCCTCACTACAACCCAATCTCAAACATACTGCAACTTCAAACCTTTTCCTGAACATTCTCGCCCAACAAGCCGCCTGGCCGAAAAGCCAAAATCACCACCAAAACCCCAAACACCCAAGCATTAGTCCAGCGGCTTGACAAATACTGATCGCTCAAAGACGAAAGCAACCCTATCAAAACCCCTCCTAACATCGCCCCGACAATATTGCCAATTCCCCCCAAAACCGCCGCCGTAAAAGCCCTCAAACCCGCCGTAAACCCCATCGTAAAAACAATAGTATTGTTGTACAGACCAACCAGAATCCCAGCCGAACCCGCCAAAGCTCCCCCAATCAAAAAAGTCAGAGCAATAATCTGATCCACATTAATGCCCATAATTTTAGCGGCATCGCGGCTTTGAGCAGTTGCCCGCATCGCCTTTCCCAGACGAGTGTACTGCACAAACACATGAAGCAAAACCATCAATACAACCGCCACCACCAACACAATTAAATCTTTCGTAGTAAATACAATACTCGTTTGAATTCCCAAAGCTTTGAAAATATCAACTCGCGGTAACAAATCGGGAAAACTTTTCGGTGCAGCAGAATTAGAACCCATCACCGGAATAAAAGCTTTCAATCCTCCCCAAAACAAACCCATATTTTGGAAAATAAAAGAAACTCCAATCGCTGAAATTAAAGGAGCCAAACGCGGAGCATTTCGCAAGGGCCGATAAGCGTACTTTTCCACAACAATATTCAGCCCAGCACAAAACACCGAACATACAATTAAAGCGACTAACATTACCGGTATAGCAATACCTAAAGGTGCGCCATCTTGCATCCCAAAAGCCCCGAACACGGTTAGGGAAGCAAAAGCCCCCAACATATATAAATCGCCGTGAGCAAAATTGATTAACTCAATAATGCCATAAACCATCGTGTAACCCAAAGCAATAATTGCAATTAGCGCGCCGTTGACAAGACCCACTAATAATTGTTGGATAAAAACTTCAGGACTGCTGACTATTTGTCCAACTATTTTTGGCAAATCAAATCCTGCGATCGGGCCTAATAGCAAAACTATATAAACTACACCTAGATATAAGAGAATACTTTTCCAGTTCTTCATGTTTTTGAGTAATTGGGAATTGGTAATTGGGAATTAGGAAGGCGAAATAGGGAAGGGGAAATTGGGAATTTGGAATTGGGAAATTAAAAAATTGAATTATTTTTCTCCCTTCTTGCCTCTTCCTTCTTCCTTCTTCCTTCTTCCTCTTCCCTCTTCCTTCTGATTAATTATTCGGTCTTGAGCGCATTCACGAACTCCCACTTGCCACCTTTAACAACATTTCCTGACATTGTAGTCAAGCTCGTGTCGCCGTTGGTGTCAAAACTCCAAGTGCCGAGTACCCCGTTAAAATCTTTAGTTGCCAAGACAGCTTCGCGGATAGCAGCGCGGTCATTTTTGCAAACTTTATTAATTGCGCCGATCGCAACTTTAGCAGCTTCATAGGCATATGCTGCATAAGCTTCCGGTTCAGCATTATATTTTGCCTTGTAACTTTCGTACCATTTCGCACCCACACCAGTCAATTCTTGAGGAGGCAAGCCGCCAAAAGTAGCATAAACTCCTTGGGCATCTTTGCCTGCCGCGTCAATTAAAGCTTGATCTTTAATGCCGTCGGGCCCCATGAACTTAACTGCCTCAGGCGTCATTCCGACATTTCTCATGTCTTTAATTATTTGTCCGGTATTGCTCTGAGTAGTGCCACCGAAGTAAATCATGTCGGGATTTAAAGCTTTGATCTTATTCATTAACGCCTTGTAGTCGCTAGCTCTAATATCAATTCCCTCTCTTCCGAGGACTTGAATTTCCAACTTTTTAGCAGTTGCTTCAAAAACATCAGCGATGCCTTTGCCGTAGAGTTCTTGGTCGTCGAGAATGTAGACTTTTTGCACGCCTAAAGATTTCGCCCAGTTGGCAGCTACAGCCCCTTGAAGGTCGTCAGCGGGGACAACGCGGGTGAAATTACGAGTGCCTGCGGGATAATAAACGTTGGGTTCTTTGGCTTCGCCTTTTCCTGGTTTAGTCAGTCCCGGATAAGTGTTTGCCGGACTGATCATGACGATGTTAGCTTGGTTGAGCACGGGAATGGAAAGTTTGGCGGCACCGGAGTTATAGTGACCGATGACGGCAACTACCGAACTGTCAGCGACGGCTTTGTTGGAGTTCGACGTTACTTGGGCCGGGTCCCATTTGCCGGCGGCGGCGGTGGCGTCATCGTAAACTTCGTATTGGATTTGGATTTTGCCGTCGCAAGCTTTCGAGTCGGTTTCGGCGAGTGCTTGTTGGATGCCGTTGACCATTGTTTGAGATTGACCCAAGGCGCTGCCTGTCATCGGCAGCATGGAGACAATTTTGACAGTATTTGGGTCTCCGGGGCTGCTGACTGCGACGGGAGTGGCTGCAGGACTGGTTCCGGGGCTGGCTCCGGGTGTGGTGGCGGTTGGTGCTGGAGGATTTTGACAGCTAGCGCACAGAGAGGCTATTCCGGCGACAAAAAGTAATTTCCGCAATCCTGCGGCCCCGAGATTCTGTGTTGAGTTTATTTTTGGGGGTGTGGCACTTTGGCCCCCTGAGTTCTGGGAAAAGTTCATAGGTCGGTTCGTTTGTTGGTTGCGTTTTAGCATATTTCCACTCTCTAAGTCCGTAAGTCAAGAGTTAGCACAGATTTTCAAGTTTTACGTGAACTCTTAAAGATACACCGCTGCCACAAGCTTCTTCTCTCGTTCCCGCGATCTTCCTGGGAAGGCGTACCAGACCAGGAAACGAGGCAGAGCCTCGGTCAATGGGTTTCCAGGAGCTTCCGGGGAACCAGTTAAAACCTGTTCAACCAGTTAAAAACTAAAAAAGAAAGGAAAATACAGATTTCCTTTCCCTTTCTCAACCCTCCACCGTCAAATCAGCTTGATTGCGAGATTAAAGATGAATCGCTTTTTTCTTTTGAGCGAGCGACACTAAAATCTTCATAATTAATCATTACTCTAGCTCCTTTAACGGTTCAAACACCAACAGTGAATCGATCGCCCGTAGAGCCTCCGACATTCGCAGCTCGTGCGTTCCTCCCACAGTAATATACCGCTTTCCTTTCTGCTGAAGAACCTCAACAAACCACTGGTGCATAATCATCCGTAAATGTTCGCTTTCTCGCGTTCCATCCTGAACAAACCCGAAATCCGGCTGAGTCAAAATATACAAATCGCAGCGGCGACTGTCTGCAATTTGCTGGAGTGTCGGGTGTTCCGAACCAAGGTAACGTTTGTGCCAAATACAAGTAGCTAAAGAATCTGTATCGCAAATAACGACTTTGTTAGCGCGAGTAGCAATATCGTCTTCCATAGCAGCTTGTTTCTTGGCAATTTCTACAAATTCATAGCTGTCCCAAATTTCAGGATCGGGCGAATATTGCCTGCCTTCCCAGTAACACCTGCCGTATTCGGGAACCCAAGCAGTTTGGTAGTGCTGTGCGAGCGATCGTGCTAGGGTAGTCGTCCCGCTCGATTCTACACCCAGCACGCAGACTCGTTTGGCAAAGTAGGCTTTGGCTGGGGGAGTCAACATTTGCCAGTGTTCGGTTAGGTGCGATCGCAATTGCGTTCCAGAAATCGGGAATTTGAGTCGTTCGCGATCGACTGCACAGTGTTGAGATCCCATCAGTTTTGCCCAAGGTTCGCCGTAATCTTCTGAAGTAAAAGCGATATCGGGTTTTCGCCCAGAAAGCACCTCAAGAGTCCTCTGAGCCCAAGGTTCGGGAGATTCCGGTAAATCGTCGAGCACTTCGATAACTTCTGCGTCGGGATGCAAAAACCGAATCCAGTCGGCTCTAACGGTTCCTGCAACTGCTTGATTTGTTTTGTAACAGGCGAGAACGATTAAATGGTCAACCTTCTTTTTAGCTTCTCGAATTAAGTAGTCGTGTCCTTTATGGAAGGGGTAAAATTTGCCTACAGTAACACCGAGTATCATAAAGATTGCTGCTGTTTTAACTTTTGTTCTGAGTAAATACGCTGAAAATTTTGTAGTCCGTGAATTGCCATCAACAAAAAAATCGCGTACAAAATACTCGTCAAATATAGCCCCCGCGAGGCATACAAGGGAACGTAAATCGTGTCTGCAACAATCCACAAATACCAGCTTTCGAGATAGCGTTCCATCAGGTACAACTGGGCGATCGCGCTTAAGATGGTTGTCAGGGCGTCCCAAAAGGGTGCTGCGCCGCCCAAAGATATTAATACTGTTCGCAAGCCAAATACGCCAACTGCAACTAAGACTGCGGTGAGGATGAGCCAGCGTTGAGAAATTCGACATACAGGTTTTTCAGTGCTGTTTTCGCCGCCCCGCAGCCAAATATAAATTGCTTGCAAGCTCGTGATTAAATAGAAGGATTGAAGCGCTACTTCGCCGTAAAGTTTAACTTGATAAAACACCGCACCGTAGGCGATAACTCCGATTAAGCCGATCCACCAGCCTACGGGATTGTTTTTAGCAAGCAGCCAAACGCTCCAAGCAGAAGCGATCGCGGCTATCGCTTCGATTAAGTCGAGTTGGATAGGGACAAACCGCTGCACTGAAAGCAGGAGCACGAAGATGCTTGCTGCGGAGCCGATTAAGTTCGGCAGGTTCGCTTTTTTCATGGCAATCCCTATCTCGGCTGGCTATATGGACTGCGAAATCAAATCCGCATCCTTCTTTTCTTTTGAGCGATCGACACTAAAATCTTCATAGTACGATCGCTCAGTATTCACATCCCACAAATCGTGCTTTTCGCCGAGAATATTTCTCACAGCCAGCATCCCCGTCAGCATGGAATGGTCTTGGTTGTTGTATCGGTGCATACCGTTTCGCCCGATCGTCTGCAAATTCTCAATTCCCTTCACAAAACCTTCAAGTACCTGCAAGTGTCCTCGATATTCGCCATCATAAACTGGATAAGCTTTGGGTTGCCGTATGACAACTCCATCTTCAACCTCGGCCGTTGTTGCTAAACCCAAACCAACCAACTCGCGAGTTGCTAATTCGATAAGTTGCGCGTCCGACATTTCCCAAACCTCGTCGCCTACGCTACAGAAATATTCCATTCCCAAACAACTTTTGCTGGCGTCGGGAACTAAAGCCGCGCTCCAATTCTTAAAGTTTTGAATTCGTCCCACTTTGACTTCGGGGGAGTGAATGTAAATCCAGTTGTCAGGAAACAAATCCTTGCGATTGACAATCAGTGATACAATCAAAAAATCTCGATATTTGAGCGATCGCGCGGCGTGCAATACCTCTTCTGGTGGCTGCGGTTTCAGTCTTGCTACCAGTGCCGATATCGGCATACTCGTAATGAAATTATCCGCAGAATATTGAATTAATTCTCCGTTTTGCTCCGCAGTAATACTTTTAATCTTATTACCTTCACGCTCCAAGCTAATTACTTTAGTATCCAGATAAACTTTGCCGTCTTTATTCTCCACAGCTTCCGCGAACTTTTCCCACATCATCCCCGGCCCCAAAGCCGGATAATCAAACTCTTTTATTAATGTTTTAGTGTCGTTGCTGCCAAACAAAGCATTAATAATTGCTGTCGTCAGCGACAATCCTTTAATCCGCTGCGCCGCCCAATCTGCTTGGATTTCCGAACAAGGAATGCCCCAAACTTTTTCAGTGTAAGTCTTAAAAAATGTTTTATACAAGCGTTCGCCAAAACGATTGATCACCCACTGTTCAAAAGTTTTTTCTTCCGTCAGCGGCCAAATTCTCACTTTCAGATAACTCAAAATAATCAGCGCACTCTCAATTATGCCCAAATTAAAGAGAGTATTGAACGCACTTATCGGATAGTTAAAAAATTTACCTCGATAAAAAATTCGCGACAATCGTGGCACTTTAATAAACTCATTTCCCAGTACCTCTTGCCACAACTGCTGCACGGCTTCAACTTTAGTATAAAAGCGGTGGCCGCCAATGTCGAAACGATAGCCTTTGTAGGTTTCGGTGCGAGCTATTCCCCCAACTTTATCACCTTTTTCTAGTACAACAGGGATAATGCCTTGCTTGACGAGCTCGTAGGCAGCAGTCAAGCCCGCAGGGCCTGCACCGACGATCGCAACAGGATAATGTTTCACTCAGCCTACCTCCAGCTTTTTTATCGAAACTATACAGTTATTTATAACTTGTCCAAGGGATAGATGCACCCGTGAATACCCTGAGAAACTCTCGATCGACCTGATGTTTAAGCACAATTTGCCTTGATTTATTGAGCCGATACTGGCAAGCTAACTTTGCCAGTCACAGGCTTTTTTTGGTATAAGTAGCGACCCGTGCCGATCGCGAATGCCAGTCCGCTGTAAAAGTAGAAAAGCCAGTGCCAAGGAATAGTTTTCAGGGCAAAGAGGATACCGTGTTTACGGTGAAAAAATCGGTAAAGCGGTGCATTAATTGCTACCAGTGGTATGGCCAGCAAACCAGCCAATAGCAGAAAGCTCAGCGACCAGCAGGTTCCCAAAATTGCCAGCAGGACTGCATAAGTTAAAATCACGCTGATGCGGTTTGAAACTTGCAAGTTGAGGTCGTTATTCAATTTGCGATCGCGCCAAATCAGTTCTGTCCAAGGCAGTGCTCGGTAGAAAAAGTCCGCTTTTACCATACCCATCGGTTTCCACTGCTTTAAATGTTTCACCTGCAAGGTTTTGCACAGCCGAATGTTATAACCTGCTTGTTTCAAACGGTAGCCGAACTCAATATCTTCGATCGAAGCTTGGCGGTAACTCTCATTAAAGCCACCCATTTGCAAAAAAATTTCCCTGCGAATCACTCCGCAAGCTCCCCAAAAAGTCGAAGCTTCTTCGTTACCTGTTTGGTGCACGTAGTGGTGCAGCAAGTTCCTGTACTGCGATAGAAAATCAGGATCTCCAGGAGCATCGTCGTAAGAGCCAATGAAAGCAGCTAAGTAGGGATTATTTTGGAACACCGATATTGCATAGCCCACAGCTTCTGGACAAACAGCTACATCAGCATCCACAAAAAATAGAATATCTCCCTTTGCAGCTTGGGCGCCCAAATTCCTTGCCCGCGCTGGCCCTCCGCATTCGGGAATCCTGATGACTTTGGCGCCGAATTCCTTGGCCAGACGCCAGGAACCGTCGCTTTCGCCATCTGCTACTACAATAATCTCCATCGGCCTGGGCACAGCTTGAGCCAGTTTTGACAAACAGGTGCGGAAGTAAGCGCCCCCGTTGTGGACTGGGATAATAACGGATACAGTGGGGTCGGCGGTAGAAATCATTACCTAAATTTTTTAAATTGCAGGGGCTAAAATTTGCTGGAATTTTATTGGTGCTACTTTACAAAGGGTAAAATCAGCTCTACTTTTTTATTTATAACTCGATTTCTGTTTGTCTTCAACTAGATTTTTTGCTGGTATTTTTGATTTGATTTTCCCCATTCTTACCTCTATTTTACGCCATATCTTGCTGAGACTGACCTGATGTAGACAACAGCTTTACAAAATCTTTAAATATATCATTGTTTGTGTAAAGTTGGGAAAAAGCCCCAGCAGCATTGTGGTGCGGCTGTGTTGCAATGCACAAGACTTTGATTTTATAAGTAGGAGTACCGTATAAAATCAAACATCGTTTATACGGACACCCCGGAACTGTCAGCACTTGCGCGGTAAAATTTATTTTACAGACCTCATCCGTGAGTGACTCCTGCACCAAGTCTCGATCGCGCCTGCGGACTCAATGCACATTTTATGACTTTTAGCAATATATTTAAAATATACCTCTTAAAATTTCCGACACTGTACGATCGAGCTTTGGTAATTTGCTAACATACCCTTAGCCAGCTCCCTGTGAACCAAAACTTTTAGCTAAACCATTTTTTACATTACATGAATAGCTCACAAGACACGTTAAATCTGCCATTAGTTTCAGTCATCATACCAGCTTTCAACGCTGAAAATTTTATTGCTAAAACCTTAGAGTCTGTCTTATCTCAAACTTATCAAAACATAGAAGTTTTAGTAGTTGATGACGGCTCTACAGATACAACAGCCAATATCGTCAAATCGTTGGCTCAAAAAGATAGCCGAGTCAGCTTATTCCACCAATCAAATGCCGGCGTCGCCGTCGCTCGCAACCTAGCAATTGAAAAATCAAAAGGCGAATATATTGCTCCCATAGATGCCGACGATATTTGGTATCCGCAAAACCTAGAAAAACAAGTTAACTGCCTGAATTCCTCAGCACCATCTGTCGGAGTTGTCTATTCTTGGTCAGTTGATATAAATGAAAAAGACTTGCTCACAGGTGGATTTTATAACTCCACCATCGAAGGAGAAGTTTACACAGCATTAATTTATAAATATTTTATAGGCAATGCCAGTTCATCTCTAATCCGCCGCGTTTGTTTTGCAAAAGTCGGCGGTTACAACGGCAAACTTAAACTAGAAAACGCTCAAGGCTGCGAAGACTGGGAACTTCACCTCCGCATAGCCGAACATTATCAATTTAAAGTCGTGCCAGAATACTTAGTTGGCTATCGGCAGATTGCCAGCAGTATGTCTAGCAACTATGCAGCAATGGCAAAATCTCACTCTTTAATTATGGCAGATGTCCGACAGCAACATCCCGAAATTCCCAGCAGCATTTATCGCTGGTCTAGCAGCAATTTTTACATTTACTTAGCTGTTAAAAGTAACCGCAGCGGCAATCACCAGAGTACATTATCTTGGCTTTATAGAGCTTTCAAAGAAGATTTATCAATGGCACTTTTGCGACACAATTTGTATCTGCTCTTTATAGAAAGTATATTAAAAATAATAGTTACACCGCCATCTGCATCAGGGTTAGAGTTAAAACCAGCATCTGAATCGACTGAAGGAACGACACTTGCTAGGATTGAGACGCGGACGAAGGCTCACAAAATGTTACCCTCGCAAGTATATGAAAGAATGCGATTCCACAGTTTAGGAAATCTAAAATCTAAATAAACCGAACATTGAAAAACCCGGTTTTTTGAATAACCGGGTTTTTGAGGAAGCTAGAGGGTGTTTAATTATGCCAGCTTGCTAGATCAAGAATTAGGAAAGAGGGTTAAATAAAAAAAATCTAAATTTTCCCTTCTTCCTTCTTCCTTCTTCCTTCTTCCTTCTACTTAATCTCTCTAAGCGTGAGAAGCTGTAGGAGTTTGAGCTTTCGGCTGCTGACCGTCTGGCGCCAGGGATTCGCCTTCAATAAACGAGCGCAACATCCAAGCCATTTGCTCGTGCTGTTCCATCAAACCAGTCAAAAAGTCTGCGGTTCCGTCATCGTTAAACTCTTCACCGCACTGTTGGACGTGTTGGCGGAGATTGCGAATAACTAATTCGTGGTCATCCACTAAACGCGATACCATTTCCGTAGCCAAAGGCAAATCGCCGATATGTTCTTTAATCGAGCCATACTTCAGAAAACCCTCAGCAGTACCAATTGGATACCCACCTAAAGTTCTCACCCGTTCGGCCATAGCATCGATATTTAGTGTTAACGCCTGATAGTGTTCTTCCCACAACTGGTGGAGCGATCGAAACTGTGGGCCCACTACATCCCAGTGATACTTTTTGGTTTTGATTAACAGCAGATAAGCATCTGACAGGTCGTGATTCAACAGTTCGATAACGCCTGCACGTTGCTCGTCAGATAGACCTATGTTTAACTTACGCATTGAAAATTGTTCCTTCAACTCTAACTTTATATTTATTAGAACAAATTTCGCCAGCGACTTACATCAACCCAGAGGACGATCGAAGACGATCGAACTTTAGTAAAATATCGGCATTTCAGGTTCAAGTAATCGCAATATAGATACCCTTAGATAGATGCAATGAAACTTATTGTTCCGGATCACCTTTGCTTGGTGAACACAGCGATTGGGCCGCCGGTGATTTCCCGCTCAATCCCGCTAGAGAAAAAGGCTGGACTCTGATAGCCCGTACAAATCAAGGAATTTCTGCGGAAGTTAAGCAACATCCCACCGGAGGTTAACCAACATCCCACACACTTAATTGTACGGGCTGCTTTAAACGAGGCATAAGGGACTGGCAATTAAATATAACCCTGTTATCCTACAAGGCTAGGAAACAGATTTTCGGACATGAGCGGTTCTGATCTGTGTGATTGGGATGCTAGAAATGATATTAAGTCAAATCGTTAGATAGACGTTCAAGGATGTTGCCAAGAAACAGACGGGCAATCGCCATCGAGACTGTATGGCAAAAGTGGCTGAATATTACTTCAATGGTTCAGCTCCGAAAGTATAAATATTTCTAGGATGGAATCCTTGATAGTGTTCAAATGGGCTTACATGAACACAAATAATCTTGGGTTTGTTAAATAGCGATAAACCGAATCAAGAAGATGTATATCATGACCTGTGATGAAGCCCGTAATCGCCGAGCATCCGTGCTCAACCCTCGATACTAAATTGAGCCAAGCAAAAGTTTGTTCAACCAAGGCTCTTTTTTTCAGTAAAACAAAGCCTTGGATGTTGCGATCGTAAAACCACCTGAATCATCCATCCCAAGCTATCCATCACTGATTTGAGAAACCGTTCGCCACTGTCACCTCGATCGACTCTACCAAATACAGCCACGCAACCCTTTGTCCCATCTACTAGACCACCGGGAGAAGCTGTGTGTTCGCTTCATCTTCAGGAACACTTGCGCTGCTGTGAGCACCACAGCACTAAGCCGCAGGTATCAACAGCAGTGTAGCGTTGTCGGCCCGCATGAAGGCTTTGTCAAACCCGACACTCTGATGAAGCATCGTTGCACTGGCAACTGTTTAAACCTAGTTTTTGGCGGATGGCGCCTCCAAGACAGATAAAAAAAAGCAGTCCTCTGTGTTTGCGCGAAGGAGGAGATAGAGGGCATTGCAGTTTGTCCTATCTGGGGAATACGGGCTAAAGTAGCGGTAGGAAAGATTTATCCATACTTTTACTAACTGTGCTACTTTCGTTGTTAGCTGTAAACCATCATGCGGGAAATCTGCCAGAGCGTGGAAACCATATTTCAACTGCTGTTAGACGAACTCAAAAAGTCCACTCGCGCGTCTGAGCAAAACTGCCAAGATGTAGCAGGGCGACTCGCAGCAGAAGTCAACAGGATATGCACTGAAAGCCAGCGGATTCAAGCCTCCGGAGATATAGAAGGTTCAGCCCAGAGCCTCGCTCAGCACCGCTTGCAACAATGCCTGCATTATTACAATTTAGGCTCCGGGCCCGGGCGAGTAGAATTGCACAGTACCCTCAGCGCGATCGTCTATCGCTACATCACCCCTCCGCAGGTGCAGTCTAGCTATCAGGCGCGAGTAGAACTGATCAAAGATTTTTTGCAAGGATTTTATCTCGAAGCTTTAAAGGCCTTCCGGCGCGAAACCCAACTGCCACCTACCTACAGTCCCCGCACTCGCTTAGAACTAGCAGAGTACATGGCCTTTGTAGAGCGCTTCGGCAAGCGGCGCATTCCTTTACCTCGGAACCGCAGCCAGCAACTAATTATTTTACGGGCCCAAACCTTTTCCCAGCAGCAGCCCAAAGAAACCTCCGTAGATATGGAACAAGCCGCCGACGGAGGGGCTTCAGATTCCGACCAAACTTGGAACGACACCTCGGTGCACTCGGTGCGGGAAGCGATGGCAGGACAGGGTTCGGCGGCAATTCGTCCCCTAGGCGACGAGTCAGAATCTCTGCGGCAAAACGTGATTGACGAATTAGTGGCTTACTTGAAAGATCGCAACCAACAAGACTGCGCCGATTACTTCGTGCTGCGCTTGCAAGACTTGCCGACTAATGAAATAGAGTCGCTTTTGGGCATAACTCCCCGCCAAAGAGACTATTTGCAGCAGCGCTTCAAGTACCATTTGCTCAGGTTCGCCATGTCGCACCGCTGGGAACTGGTTCACCAGTGGCTGGAAGCAGACTTAGACCGCAATTTGGGTTTGCTGCCTTCTCAGTGGCAGGCGTTTGGCGAGCAAATTGGTCCAGAGGGACAGCGTTTGCTAAAGTTGAAACAACAAGGTCTGTCAGAGTCAGCGATCGCGCAAAGCCTCGGCAGCACGGTAGCCCAGGTACAGAAACGGTGGTTTAAATTGCTGGAACTTGCCTGGGAATTGCGAAATCGTTCAGATTCCGGAGAAGGGGCATCTAGTGATGAATAACGAAACGAACAGGGATGCAGAGGCTTTCGATCGCCATTTTTTAGACTGGATATTGCAGGCGCCGATCGCGAATGCCTCTAGCGAAGATGAGGACAACCTCAATCAGTCCCCTCGCTCAGAAGAGTGGGGCGAAACAGAAGAGAATTCCGGGGTGGAATACTGGGAATGGGACGAACCAGACCCGCTGGACTATCAAGTGGGGGCGCACAGCAATGCACCCGCACAACCGCAGACAATTGGAGAAATACCGACCGTGCAAGACCGTTTTCAGACCTTGTTAAAACAAAGGCTTAGAGCCGAAATTGAATCCAACCCGCCGCTGTTCCCCTGGGAAACAGAATTCAAAAGCTACGACCACGATTACCCAGACGATGTAGCCCCGCAATGGGTTCCCCCCCTACACCTCTGGACTCCCCAACTACAAAATATCAGGTGGGGCCGCCTGCCAATTCCGATCGCCCAAGGAGTTTTTGCTCAACTGCTAGAACCTTGTCAGGAACTGGTAATGTCGTCGCTGCGGGAAGGCGCGAAATTAGTTCGCGCTGTAGATGGCTTGTTTCCGGGCCATTCTCATGAACTCAACGAATTAGCTGGTTTAGTGCTCAGAGGTTCTTTGCGGGGACTTCTAGATTTAGAAGATTTCCCGACTTACGAAGCAGCGAGTACCGATCAACAAATGGTGCTGTCGCTGTTGGCCGCCAAGGAAATCATTGAGTCTCTAACTTTGGATTGTCCTGTGAATCAGCCGCCGGTTTCGCGGGAGTGGCTGACTGGTTTGGGTTCGCTGACTCTGGAGGCTCAATACCTGTCGAACCGCAACAGAGAACAGCCAATGCCGTGTTTAAGAGTTGAGTGCCAATTTCCGGGGGCAGGAAGTTTGGAACTCAAGGGAGGAGATGCTGAAGCAACTGCACATCGTCCGAATTCCGGGCATTTAAGTGTGGAGTTGTTTGACGCACAACCTGACAAAACTTATGCCCTAGAAGTTCGATTCCAAAACTTCGAGACTAGACCTTTGATGTTTGCTATTCGTCCAATTTTAAGCGGACAAGATAGCAAGTAGAAAGGTCTAATTAGAGTCAATAATTTAGGTTTTTACTCGCTGGTTTGACCTCACACAAAAACAAATGCAATTCCTCGACTACTGTCGTGGAAAGCCAAAAATTTTAGATCTTAGTTCAAGCCCCCAGATTCATCGGTGGAGTCAATCTAAAATCTAAAATCTACAATCTACAATCTACTGCTAGTTGACTTGGATGGGTGCACATGACAACTGATAACCTGCGAAATATACCTGTTTTGGGTAAACTGTGGGAGCAGATCGAGGCTATGCCTCCGCCGGTGATTGAGGATTCTTTACTGCTGCGAATCCTAGTTCAGTTGTTGGTAATTGTGGGAATTGTAGCTACTGACGTTGCTGCTGAAGAAGCCCAGAACCTGTGGGCTGTGCCTGTTAGTATTGTGGGAGCAACTTGGAGTTGGTATCGCCGCCGCGATCGCAATGTAGCTGCTAAGTTCTGCATAGCTATTGGAATGCTGGTGGCGCTGTTCGCTTTTTTTAGCCGCTTGGTGGGAGAATTGAATGATACGCGGTTAGTTTTGGCGCAACTGTTAATCCAACTTCAAGTGCTGCACAGTTTCGATTTGCCCCGCCGCAAGGATTTGGGCTATTCGATGGTAATCGGGCTAATTTTGTTAGGGGTAGCAGCGACTCTCAGCCAAACCTTGACTTTTGGGCCGCTGCTGTTGCTGTTTTTGGCTTTAGCGCTTCCGACTTTGGTGTTGGATTATCGATCGCGCTTGGGATTTGTGAAGCCAGAAGCCATTGGCGAAAAAGCACAAGGTAAAGGGAAAAATGAAAGCCTGTCGCTATTTGCGGCTACTTTATCCCCAAAGTATTTTGGTTGGCTGCTGTTGATAACTGTCGGGTTGGGGCTGACTATTTTTGCGTTTTTGCCGCGCCTCCCTGGCTATCAGTTGCGGACTTTTCCGGTGAGTGCTCCTATTCAATATCAGGGGGAGTTTGACTCGCGCAGCATTCTGAATCCAGGGTATGTCAGAGGGGGAAATGAAAAAGGAACTGGCGGAGGAAGGGGGAGAAACCCAGACAAAGGGCCAGGAGAGGTAGACTCTACTTTTTATTACGGTTTCAACCAGCGCATCAATCAAAATTTGCGGGGGGAAATGAAACCCCAAGTGGTGATGCGGGTGCGATCGCAGGCTGCGGGTTTTTGGCGGGTATTAGGCTTTGACAAATACACCGGTCAGGGTTGGGAAATTTCTCGCAACGAACAAGCTCAAAAGGTGAATAGACCTAGGTGGTCTTATCAATTTTATCTGAATCCTTTTCCCAATGCGCCTCGGACTCAAGAGGTGATTCAAACTTATAATATTGTTGCTCCATTGCCGAATTTGATTCCGGCTTTAAACAAGCCGAAGGAGCTTTATTTTCCGAGTCCAGAGGTGGCGATTGATGCGGAGGGGGGTTTGCGAGCGCCTGGGGAATTGGGAGACGGTGTGACTTATACGGTGATTTCTAATGTCCCTTTTCGCGATCGCTCTTTGTTGGGGAAAACTGGTACTAATTACCCGAAAAATATTCGCAACTTCTATTTGGATGTGCCGCCGGAAATAGCCCAGAAGGTGCGAGAAAAAACCGAAGAAATCTTGGCGGCAAGAACTAGAGTATCCCAGTCGGACAGACCGATCGATTCTCCCTACGAAAAAGCTTTGTATTTGGCTCAATATTTAAAGCAAAATCCGAATTACAAAATAGAAAAAGCTTTGCCTTACTTAGAAGAAGGTGAAGATTTAGTCCAGGCTTTTCTGTTTGGCTACAAAAACACCCAGGACGGCAAAAAAGTTACAGGTGGATATCCCGACCACTTTTCGACGGTACTGACAATTATGCTGAGGTCGGTCGGGATTCCGGCGCGGTTGGTGGGCGGTTTCGATACGGGGGAATTTAACCCGTTTACTGGTTACTATGTTGTGAAAAATACCGATGCTTTCTTAATGACGGAGGTATATTTTCCCAATAATGGCTGGTTTGCTTTTAATCCGATTCCCGGTTATCCGCTGATTCCGGCTTCTGTGGAAGACAACCAGACTTTTAGTGCGCTGCAATCGTTCTGGCAGTGGATCGCGGGTTGGCTACCGACTCCTCTCAGAAGCGGGCTGGATTCAGTTATAGGTTTTGTAATTGGCTGGATAACTTTGATTGTGGGCTGGTTTCTGGGACAGTTTGCTAAGGGTTGGGTGGGGTTATTTACTGGCTTAATTGCTGCGATCGCCTTTGGCTTTATTGGCTGGTTAATTTGGCAAGTCTGGCGCAAGTGGCGCCACCGCCGCTGGCTGGCGAAGTTGCCGCCCGTGGAGGGGGTTTATCAGGAAATGTTGAAGGATTTGGCGAGTAGGGGTTTTGCCAAGCAGAAAGCTCAAACGCCTTTGGAGTATGCTGAGGCAATGCGCGGCAATCATGCAACTGATGAAGCTGAGGTGATTGATGAAGTTTCGCAGGCTTACGTGCGGTGGAAGTATGGCGGCGAAGCGGGTAATTTGAACCAGTTGCGGCAGTTGGTGGAAAATTTGAGGCGATCGCACTTGAAGAAACTGAAAAAGCGCTGGTTTTAAGCGATAAGGGTAGGAAAAAAAGCGTCGCTTGCCTACCCTGTTGAGAAGTTCGACTAGCCATTATTTAATCTTAATAAGTAACCCTCCTTATACTTGTAAATTTGCACCAGAAGGTACTCAATTATGAAACGTCCTACATTTGATTCCACTCAACTCATCCGACGTGCTGAAGAGTTGGTGGCGGCATCTTCCAATCGCTACCGCATTACTGTTCAAGTTGCTAACCGTGCCAAGCGCCGTCGGTATGAGGATTTTGACAATATGGATGACCACCAGATGAAGCCAGTAATGCGAGCAATTTTCGAGATGTCAGATGAACTGACCCACCCAGAGATTATTGGTGAATTTATTGAACCTTCATTTGAAGGAATATCGCCAACACCAGCACCAACACCAGCACCAGCACCAACACCAGCACCAACACCAGCACCAACACCAGCACCAACACCAGCACCAACACCAGCACCAACACCAGCACCAACACCCGCACCATCCCCGACCAATACAACATCATCGCCACCAACCAGCGAACCAATTCTTCAAATAAATACTGAAGTCAATGCTAATCCTCAACTACGACAACTAAAGCAAGAATCTAATTCAAATGCTTGGAATAGTCTGGTTAATTGGATTGGTGAATCTATTTGTGAAATTAATTTTACTGCATCTGAATCGTCTGTTAAAAGGCTAAAGCACAGCTACCGAGACAAATCTCCCTCTGAAATTGCTCATGTTCTTATTGTTCACAAATCCTTACAAGCGGCTGGAGTGGATTTAGTTAGAGGAATCCCGACAGCAGAAGCTGTTATCAGGGGGATAGCTAAGTACGACTTACCATAAATCACCAAACTATCGGCAGAAATGGTTTATCAGATTGCCGATATTTATGGATTTAATTTACAAGAACCAGAACGAAAAATAGAAGCTTTAACAGCCTTTGGTGCAGCTTTTTTGGGAGAAAGAGCTATTGATGCAGGTATAGACTGGCTAGAGTATGGCATGATTCCCAGTAAAATAATAAGTGCTTCTGCTAAAGCCCTCATGATTTATGCAGTAGGAAATGCTGCTTGTAAGTTATATGAAGCCAAACTTAATCAACATATGAATCCATTAACTTCGCCAACAATTATAAATAAAATTAGGGAACAAAGTCAACATTATTTAGATAACGCTACTTCCGAAGAAGGAATCGTTGCTCTGATTTCTAGCGAAATCAATACGGCTTTGACCATAGACTATACTAGACTCAGTAGTTTACTAAAAGTGGGAGAATGGAAAAAAGCAGACCAAGAAACCTGTGACATCATAGTAAAGATAGCTAACCGTGGTTTTGAGCAAAATTTGAGAATCTTGCCCATTGAGGATTTACGCACTATCAATCAACTTTGGTCACAGAATAGTAATGGACATTTTGGTTTTAAGGCGCAAAAACAAATTTATTGGGATGTGTCAAAAAAAGTAGGCGATTTTGGAGAAAAGATGGGCTGGCGAGGAAAAGCAGGTTTATTTGGTGGCGTTTTTGGTTGGAAATCCTATGATGATTTAAACTTTAACTTACAATATGCTCCTAAAGGGCATTTGCCAGCTTTTCCCTTAAATATATCTTGGTGGTACCACTCAGGTGAAGCAACGAGAGATTTTGCCCAATCAATTTTAGAGAGAAACGATTGGTAAAAAGTGATAAATAAAGGTGCATATTTCAGGGAATAAGCCTCTACCACTATGCAGCTTTCTTGTCTGTGTTTCCTTCCCCACTCCTCATTATTCAAGCAATGCTTAACCTCTGATAATTTCCGTCAAGCTTCAAGATTTAGGGCAACAAAACGAAACCACGATCGCCCTGACGAGGTGACAACCCCGTCAAAACCTTGATATAATCAATGATATAGCCCTCAAACCCCTATGAAAAAATGCCACGTTGTAACGCAACCTTCAATTCAGGGATGCCGTTAACAAGGCAGCAAAATTTGTGCTCAACCAGGGGTGGGGTTTTTGCTTTGGGAATACAATTTGCTATGCGGATAAAAGGACTTGAACCTTCACTCCTCTCGGAACCAGAACCTAAATCTGGCGCGTCTGCCAATTCCGCCATATCCGCATTTTGACATTTAACTACTATAGCACACAACAGAGCGATCGGTCAATCGATTTTAGATTTTAGATTTTAGATTTTAGATTGAAGGAAGCGACCCACTGATAAATCCGCAGGGTGATCACCCAATTGCTCGCCCAATCGATTTTAGATTTTGGATTTTAGATTTTAGATTGAAAAAAGCGACCCACGGATAAATTCCCAGGCTGATGACCCAATTGCTCGATCGCCCAACATCGAGAAACCCGGTCATTTTGGGACACCGGGTTCAATCATGAGTTATCGCCACAGCAATTTTCCGTATTTTTCACTTGTCACTTACTTTTGGCCGAGCGCTTTCCAGGTTGTTTCGTCCACCATGCCGCTAGCCGTCAAACCCTTAAATTTCTGAAAGTTCTTGACAGCCGTAGTAGTGCGAGCGCCAAAAATGCCGTCGATCGGGCCCGGATCGTAACCCTGTATTTCCAAACGCACCTGTAGCGTCTTCACCTTGGAACCGACAGCGCCTTTATTTAGAAGAGTTGGAGGATTGCCGGGAACTGCAGCATTGCTCAGAATAGGAGGATTGCTCTGCACACCTTCAGGAGCAGGGGCCGGATCTGCTGCTAAAGCTGTCCAAGTTTCTTTGTCCACAATGCCATCTGCGTTCAAACCCTTAGACTGCTGAAAGGCACGAACCGCCGATGTAGTGCGAGAGCCATAGGTACCGTCGATCGTCCCCACCTTGAAACTGTGCACCTGCAACCGTTGCTGTATGGCTGCAACTTCTGGCCCGTCAGCTCCCGCCGAGATAGTTTTTTCCTTTCTCACTGGCTGCTCGCCCGCGTAAAAAGGCTTGTGAAACATATCTCCTTGGGAATTTCCCTCCGGCGATGCTGACGCACCCGGATCGGCGGGAGCCGTAAAGTCTCTGCGGTACTGTTCCTGCACCAAGGGTTCGGAGTCGAAAGCAGCAGTTGCCTTTTTGGTCAAGGCGGGAACGAGCAGAGCCATCAAGCTGAAAATCGTAACAGTAGTCACACGCATAAATTTCATCCTGTTAGTGAGGTTTGACAAGGTTTCGCTGATTTCATGTTTCTAAATCTAATTGTATTACCCGGACTGCTTTCTGAAACATATAGCAAAAGGAAGAAGGAACAAGACCATTTCACTTGGCGATCGGGTAACAAGAAGTCCGAGGGAAGGGGTAATAGACCGGATTGGTTTGAGCCATTAATAACGTCCTAAGCGTCGGGCGCGGTTGCTATATCTGCTGCTGCTTCTAGAAGTTCGGCAATGGGGACAGCCGCACTCAGGAGTTATATCATTTCCGGTTACACCGGAATGATGTTGACTGTTGACTGTTGACTGTTGACTGTTCACGGCGTCAACAGTCAACCGTCAACAGTGAACTCGAATTTACTATTCCGATGCTAACGGATTTGAT
>NZ_JAUBRM010000228.1:0-1430 GCF_036701905.1 Microcoleus sp. MON2_D5 | reverse complement strand
CAGGGTAAGCTCATCTAATTTGGTATAATATGAACTTGACAAAGTTAACAAAATAAGCATAAGAGACTGTGTAGACAGCACACTTGACTCCTAACACAGATCAGTGAGATGCCAGTAATACTGTAGTTGAAAATCTCAAAAAATACCCTATATGTTTCAAGGCTTTAACAAGAAAACTGCCGATGCTCAGAAAATTTTTCCTTCTGAGATAAAACTCACAGAAGTGGCAGATATCGGGTGTATTCAAAAAAGTTTAGTTCACCACTTCCAAGAGATCAAAGATCCCAGAGTGGAGAGAACTAAGAAACATCAACTCACAGATATCTTAGTAATTGCGATTTTAGCAGTAATTGCTGGAGCGCAAGGATGGGAAGACATGGAAAATTATGGCATTAGCAAAAAACAGTGGTTAGAAAAGTTTTTGGCCTTACCTCACGGTATTCCTTCGGATGACACTTTTCGTCGGGTATTCGAGTTCATTAACCCAGAAGAATTGAATCGTTGTTTTCTTCAATGGGTAGAAACCCTTGTCACCAAGATGGGAGGAGAAATAATCCCCATAGATGGGAAGACAATTAGGGGTTCATATGACCGAAATCAAGGGAAATCAGCACTCCATATCATTAGTGCCTGGTCGAGTGAACAACGTCTAGTGTTGGGACAGATGAAAGTAGAAGATAAATCTAATGAAATTACTGCTATTCCTGCATTATTAGAATTGCTGGATATCACAGGCTCCATCATCACTATTGATGCCATGGGGACACCAACAGAAATTGCTAAAAATATTATCGACAAGAAGGGAGATTACGTTCTGGCGCTCAAGGCAAATCATCCCACTCTCTACAATCAGGTTCAAGAATGGTTTGAAAAAGCCTCTGCACAGCAATTTCAAGGCATTGATGTCAGTTATGAAAAACGTGTTGAAAAAGGACATCACCGTCGGGAAATCCGTCAAGTCTGGTCGGTTCCAGTTTCAGCTATTAATAATCTTTATCAACCCCGACTATGGGCAGGACTTCAAAGTGTTGTCATGGTTGTACGAGTCCGTCATCTCTGGAACAAAACTACCCGTGAGGTTCAGTTTTATTTGTCTTCTTTACACAGTGATGCTCAACTTATTGGTCGGGCTATTCGACAACATTGGGGTATTGAAAACCAGGCTCATTGGACTCTTGACTGTACATTTGCTGAGGATGCTTGCCGCATTCGCTCTTTCCACAGTCCTCGAAATTTTGCTCTTTTACGACGCATTGCTCTCAATGCCCTCAACCGCGAACACTCTTATAAACGTAGTCTCCGACAAAAAATGAAACGCACTGCTATGGATAACGATTATATGATTCAAGTTCTCTTTTCTTGTTTTCTTGACCCTACATTAGATTCTTCTGAGTCCTTGTGTCAAGCCTAATTGAGATGCTCTTACCCTG
>NZ_JAUBRM010000227.1:0-1448 GCF_036701905.1 Microcoleus sp. MON2_D5 | reverse complement strand
GGCTGCTCTTTTTTCATAATTATAATAATCTCCCTCCTGTATCCTCTTTGTCAATACCCCCTGACCTGAATCCTTACGAAAAAGCTGGCATTTAAAATATTCATTTCTGTCAATGAATCTGTTTGTTTTTGTCTGGAACTTACAGCTTTACTAAAACCTCTTGCCATTGACAGCACCAATAAACTACAACAAACTACATGAAAATTTAGTCGGATTTAACTGTAGCATATTTTGGGTTCAAGTTAAGATGCGTTTCCCCTGCGTTTATTGGGAGTTAACTTCATTAAGTCTTGAATTTCTAATGAATGCTGATCGAGATAATCAACCCACTGCTCTCCATCGAAGCCAACGCCAAATGTACTCCGTCTTCGGTATTTTTTTCTAGCTTGGGAGCGGCGAGATACATATTTTTGTACCTGCTTTTTTTGAATTTCAGTCCCTTGAAATATGGCACAAGTATAGGCGATCGCCATTAATAGAATCATCTTAATCAGTCGTTCTCCTCTTAGACCACTGCCTTCTAGATTATAACCTCCCTTCTTGCAATCTCGGAACATTTCTTCAATTCCCATTCGCTGTTTATAAGCGGAGAGCGCGAATGGCAATGAACCCAAATCTGTGAGAATAAACCAGGCGTCTTTTACTTTTAATCCTCCATAGTTGCGTTTCCATTTACAGGCGATATCAAATCCTGCTACTGGTTGAGTTTTTCTGACCCTCACTCCTTGAAAGTACAACGAAGTTCCGGGTACTACTCCTAATTGGTCTAAGCGTTGCCAGATTAAATTTTCTGTTTCAATACAATGATTCTTTTTCAGCCTTAAACAAAAAGATACACCCATTGTTTTGAGCCAGAATCCTTGCGTCTACCGAACAAAATTCACGATCTCCCAAAACGATAAGTTTATATTCCTTAAACAAGGGTAAAACTTGTTCGAGAGCGAGGGTTTGTTCTTGTAAGTTACTGCTTCCTAATTTTGGCAACAAACACCAGTATAAGGGGATAGCTCTTTTTTCCCAGATTAGGGCGATCGTAAACAGATTAATACAGCCCCATTGAGTCCGATCGATCGCCACTGATAGGTTTTGTCCCACAGAGCAATAAGTTCTTAACCAGTAAACGATCAAAGGGAACCAAATTAGTGCGATCGTTAATTGAGGTATGTCTAGAAATCTTTGCAGTTTACGACGGCGACTTTCGGTAGTAATTGGGTAGGGAAATACCAGGGTAAACGCATCTTAACTTGAACCCAAAATATGCTACAGTTAAATCCGACTAAATTTCCATGTAGTTTGTTGTAGTTTATTGGTGCTGTCAATGGCAAGAGGTTTTATTAAAGCTGTAAGTTCCAGACAAAAACAAACAGATTCATTGACAGAAATGAATATTTTAAATGCCAGCTTTTTCGAGCATTTTGCAAATTTAGAAGACCCAAGAATAGAAAGAA
>NZ_JAUBRM010000226.1:0-1449 GCF_036701905.1 Microcoleus sp. MON2_D5 | reverse complement strand
AATTTAGATGCGTTCCATCAGCGGACAATTTTAAAGCATTCCGTCAGAAGGTAAAACACATCGTCAACAACTCGAATCATGGTGCCACGTTCAAGGCTGAAAAATTAGCCCCTGTGGTTAGAGGCTGGAGAAATTACCACCGTTACTGTAAATTGGATGGTTCACGCTTTTCACTGAGTTCCATCCGAAATAGAACTTTCAAGGTATTCAATAAGGAAGCAAAACAGAATCGCTATACTGTCAAGGAATTGATGGGAAAAGCGTTCCCGGCGGTTCCTTACTCCGAAAACAAATTTGTCAATGTCAAAGGAGAGAAATCTCCCTACGACGGAGATATAGCCTACTGGAGTGAGCGCAACAGCAAGCTCTATAACGGCGAAACCTCTAAAGCTTTAAAACGGCAAAACCATAAATGTGGGAAATGTGGTCTAAAAATGCTAGGCGATGAAAAGGTACATCTACATCATGTAGACAGTAACCATAGTAATTGGAAAATAAACAACCTTCTAGCGGTTCACGAAAGCTGCCACGATTATCTCCACACGAGCAAAGGCGCAAGCCAAGAACATCGGGAGCTGGGTGCGGGGAAACTCGCACGCCCAGATCTAACTGAGAGGGGCGGGGAATAATATCCCCCCTCGACTCAAACCAAAATAAAGTTCCCACCAAAACCAGCAAAAATTCTAGCACTCCGCCGTCGAAGGGATTCAAGCCCAACATTAAGCAATCGAAAATTGAGGGGGTAAAAAGAGCCGGGAGCGTAGGAAGAGCAGGAGGGGGAAGAGAACTACATCGTGATCCCGACCAAACAATCATCGCGCAACTCAAAAATTGTCCCCAGTGTGGAGAGAAAGTCACCACTGCTGCCCAAAAATTGCAGTCCGTCAACGAAAAAATCGAACTACCCCCAATTCGCCCCATCATCACCCGAATCGAATGTTATGGTGGTCAGTGTGCCTGCTGTGAGGCTGAGTATGTTGCACCTGTACCATTGGGAATGGAACCAGGTTCAGCGTTTGGCAGTTCTATTCAAAGCTTAGTTACATATCTGCGTTACACTCATGCCATCAGCTACGAACGGCTATCGTTGATATTTGGCTCGGTCTTTGGACTAAAGATATCAGAAGGTGCCCTCGCCAACTTGCTGGGGAACGTCAAAACCAGTTTAGAGGATCAAGTAAGTCAAATACTACAACGGTTGCAGCGGGCAAAATTAATTTGTTCAGATGAAACGAGTGCGAGAGTTAACGGACAAAATCAGTGGGAGTGGGTGTTTCAGAACCAAGATGTTTGCTTACACGTCATCCGCCCCAGCCGAGCTCGTGGAGTAATGTACGAAGTTCTAGGAGAACATCGTCCCGATATTTGGGTATCAGACTTATTTAGCGCTCAAAAAAATCACCCCGCACCACAATGGCAAGTGTGTTTGGCTCATCAACTGCGCGATTG
>NZ_JAUBRM010000225.1:0-1454 GCF_036701905.1 Microcoleus sp. MON2_D5 | reverse complement strand
GTATTTTATTCATGAGTATAACGCTAGTTTATCTCTCAATTAAAACCCTTAATTATACTGACTATGCAGGACTACCAAAGAATCAAAGGTGTTCATCATACAACCAGGGCTATTTCATTCTATTCGAGTAGTGGATATAGTAGTAAAGTATCGTACTCGTGCCCGGGAGCTGCTATGTCTCAACTTGCCATTGTCGAAGCCTTTGCCGACTTGCCTGACACCCGTCGCAAAGCAGGACAACGCCATCATCAAGCGCTGTGTTTAGCCTTATTTACCCGCTTCAGTCGCTGCCGGGAATCGGGGATTTTTGGCAATTGGGGATTGGTTGAGTGCCCATCACTCTCAATTAGTTGCTTTATTTCAACCGCCCCTCGGACGTTTACCCTCCTACAGCACGATTCGCCGGACATTGCTGCGGTTAGAATATCACGCTTATTCGGGTTGTTTGTCGAGGTTCTTCGGGATTCAAGCCAAACCAGGAGAAACAATTGCGACTGATGGTAAAGTCTTGCGCGGATCCTATGAGTGTCCCACTGACGACCCAACTGTCGATTCGCATCCAGCAATCATGCTGGTGACTGCCTACATTGTAGAACGTGGTTTGATTCTCGAACCCTATGAGGTGGCATCAAAAACCAATGAAATCACCGCACTCCCGGTTTTTATTCAGAAGATGGCAGTTAAGGGTGTAGTCTTCGCCTTTGATGCCATCAACACCCAAAAAAACTGCTCAGACCATCATTGATAGTGGTAATGATTACTTGGGCGCACTCAAAGGCAATCAATCCAGATTGTTGACAGCAGTACAGGTCAAATTTCAAGCACAAGAGACGATATTCCAGATCGACAAAAGGCATGGTCGGATTGAAAAACGCACCGTCAGCATTAGTCATGACCTGACTGGAATTCCTGATTTTCCGGGACTGCAAACCTTAATTCGAGTTGAATCCGAACGTGCTGTGCATCGAGCCTCCATCATTGAACTCTCTACCGAAACCCGCTATTACGTGACCTCCTTGACCGAAACGGCCAGACGCCTTGCCGAAAGAGTTCGAGGCTATTGGGGAGTCGAAAACAAAGTTCATTATGTTCGTGATGTAACCCAAGGCGAAGATGCTTCTCGTATTCGCACCAACGGGCTTGTTCAATGTTGGGCAATCGCACGCAATTTTGCCCTCAATTTGTATCGCGATTATGGCTTTCAAAACATGGCTCAAGCTCAACGTCTTGCTAGCTTTAATTTTAACATCCTCAAAGACTTGTTTAGAATGAAATAGCCCTGTGATACAACAATAATTAATTGGGTCAAACAGGTGGGAGAACTTTTGCCAGACGCTTACGAACCAGACACAATTCCCGATGTCGGAGAACTAGATGATATCAATTCCGGTTGCACCGGAATGATATACTGAAAGAGCGTCAAGAGTGCAACGAGGACAAGTCATGCCTAAACG
>NZ_JAUBRM010000075.1:0-31717 GCF_036701905.1 Microcoleus sp. MON2_D5 | reverse complement strand
TCAGTGGTTTGACTCATTTCTATTGGTGGCCAGAGGCAAAATCTTAATCATGGTCAATCGACCGGACATGATATGACACTGAGGTTCAAGTAAATACGGCTGAGCGAGTTAGAGTTCGAGCAATGATCAATGGTGATTATCTGCTTTTAAAGAATCGAGCGTGTCTTTAAAGCGGAAATTATTAAGAAACAGCCTTACGGTAGTTCTTAAATGCGCTGTCTAGGGGCGACTTGACGTTCAATACCACTACCCTGGGGTGCTGTAATTACGCCACCCATCCAGCGATTATTCGCCCTTTAACAGTTCCGCATCAATTCGGATTAGTCCGTTGTAGGGATTGCTCGCCCTCTAAGATGTTTCAATGCCTAGTTGATACACTAGATTCCCAGGACTGAATTATAAATCTTAATAACAGCGGTAACGCTACAACTGCGTTTCATCTCGGCTTCCAAGTCTGGGGTTTTCAGGGTGGCGCGCTATCAGATACTAAGAAACCTGGTTTCTTGGTGAAACCAGGTTTTTAGCTCGAACATAAAATAATCAGTTTGGCATCAAGCCAGAATCGAAAACGAGTTCAAATGATAGCTTATTCAGCTTTTTGAGCTTGAGCGCGTTGCTTTTTGAACATAGTACCAAACCCAACAGCGGCTCCAGCAGCAAGCATTGTTAAAGGTTCAGGAGTAGCTTCAGTGTTGCTAGTGCTGCTGACAAAAGCATCGCTATACTCGCCGCCCTTACCAATACCCTGGACGTGCAACCCTAATCTTAAACTACCATCATTCAACGCGGAAACTACGTTAGCGTAATTTCCAGTAAAGCTCAATCCCAAAACCTCACCCGCGTGGATACCGCCCTGACCACCAACTTTTGAAGCTGAAAAATCAGTGGACCAAGTAGGGGTAAGGTTGTTACTTTGTGCCAAATTATCAGCTTCACTATCTTTAAAACTAACCGGGTTGCCAATATTACCAACATTAACGGCAAAGTTGCTCAATAAATTGGTATTAGAACCTGTGTCAAAGAAAACTGAACCAATAAACATGCTGTTTACTGATGTGTTATTTGCAATCTTGAAGAGAACGTTATTTGAGTCATCACCTGTGACATCAAAGCTAAAGTCCTTAAAAAAAGCATCTCCATACGTATCGCCACCAGCGATATTACCAAAGCCGAAGGCGGAGGCAGGTGCTGCGGATACTGCACTAAGAGCGGCGACACCGGCAACAGCTAAAATAGATTTGACTAAGTTTAGTTGGAATTTCATAGTTGACACCGTTATTTTTAAGTTTGCTGGAAGCAGGTTTTTTTCCTTCACATATTCAATGTAAACCCAACCACAAGTTAATGCAAGTAGTTTTGATAAAGATTCGATGAAGATTCAGAATACGCTTGTTGGATTTAGCCAAAGTGCCTAAATAGATGAGTTCTAGGTAGCCATTTGCTATGGCTTACATCAAAAAATAGGGGTGCTGCCATCCGGATTTTAGTCCTGATTTTTCTCTATTTCAAAAAGCTATAACCCACCTTCCTAACCTGAGTTTTTACACAGCATAATTACTGATAAAACTATTTTTAAGCTCTAAATTATGCCCTTAAAAAGTTTTTGCTCCGTTAATGTACGGTATAAAAGTTTAAGTGATAGCTTGATTGCTGGCTAAAAATAGGTAAAAACCGATGGTGACAGTTGAAACTGCGGAATGTGGGCTATAACTCAGGACAAAATCTTGGATCGTATTCGGTGCGTCGATTCTCGCTTTCGGATTCAGCAACAAGCCCCATTTAGACTCATATGTTGCACCATTACCAAGAACCGGCTCTGGGGCCCGTTCCACAAAGAATGAGTTTTCTGGTGGGGAGTAGGGGGTGGGCAGGAGATCCCGCCCAAAACAGGCTTATCGGTCATGGTGCAACATCTCAGTTTAGAGACCGATGGTTTCGGTGGTCGTTATTATCTGTGACGCCGGAACTTTGACCGACTAAAGGGACGACTCGACTTTCTGGGACATAGTTTTCGGAACGCCTCTGCGGTAGAAGCGGCGCTGGTAGTTACCTAAAAATGTCGGCGTTGCACAATTTGAGGATGATTCTTGTGGGGTGTCCCGCCTGCGGTGAAAATACACGCCTTCGGGCTAGGAGAGCCCATCCCACAAAAAAATCAATATCATCCGGCAATTAGGCAACGCCAAAATGTCGGGACTAACAATTCTATTTCTGGGCCTGCTTGCGCTAAAAATTTGTTAATATTATTTTTTGGAAAAAAGTCAATTCCTATATTTGACGGTGACAAGCAAGTTGAAAGACTTGACGCAGTAAGGGTTTGAGCTGCTTGTCTTCAAAAAAATGTGTGCGTGCGATCGCTAATTTTTAGACTTTCAGCAGGGTCTAATCACGATTGTTCGTGTTCGCTACCATCAAAATGGTCAATAAACTTGTGATAATTGCTACTCTCTTGAGGGAGGTTCAAGAGCCTAAACCCTCTAAATATCAAGGTTTCAGCGGCTTTCTCACTCGGTCAATTCCCAGATGCAGTTTGGCACTGTTTGAGGACAGCAGGAGGAACCGTCGCAGTCAGCAAAAATTTTCCCAGCCGTTGATTGAAGGTTCTCCGAGACGATCGACTCATTTGACATCTAAATTATCAGCGATCGTATGAAAACAGGATGAGCGGCAGCAACTCAGCTAAAACATCTCGCGCTAAACTGCTAGAGAACTGACAAGCTTACCCCGCACGAGTTCAAGTGGATTTGATTCTGGTCAACCGTCTTGCTCAATCCCAAACCCTTTATCTGCGAAAACACGCCGAAAATTCTGTGGACTGGTGGGCCTGGTGCGACGAAGCCTGATAAAGGGGCCGGAGGGAAAATAAACCGATTTTTTTGTCAATTACTCTAGCTGCCACTGGTGTAGGGTGATAGAAGGTGAAGCATTTTGCGATCGGGCGATCGCAAGCTGTAAAATACCTTGAGCATCCTCTGAACCGTAAACTTGACTGATTTGAGTTTCATGAGTTGCCATAACGAGTTTCTGATAATTTCCGAAATTATTTCTCTCATACATATAACCGCAGTTAAACCGCAGGTAGGAATAGGTCGCGGATTTCAACACCCTTTTAAGAACAGGCAAGATGCCTGTTCCACAACAGAGTCTACTTATTGTGGAACAGGCATCTTGCCTGTTCCCGATAGAGGTACAAAATACCAATAACTAACCCAAAGTATACATCCAGCCATCCCTCGCGCAAATCCTCACAATTCCGTCCCAAACTACAGGCGTCGCCTCAAATGACAAGCCCGGCTTAAATCTCCCCGATTCTATTACTTTCAAACGGTAAAACTCCCCTTTAGCATTTTTCAACGCATTCTGATCCCCCGACTTCGCTCGTTCCCAATTCAAATTGAACAAATAAACACCGTTGTATCCCGCACTTATCAGTTTATTGCCATCGGTAAAAATCGGAGTCGAAATTGAAGAACCAATGGCTTTTTTAAATACTATTACGGGAGTATCGTAAGACTGGTTTCGCCAAGGCACAGAAGTTTTTTTACCTGTAATCATATCTTGGGAACCGATGTACAAATTGCCGTCGATCGCGTTGGTGGCAAACAGCGCCGGAAACTCCCCTGAATTGTACTCGTCATTCAACGCCACAGAGCCGATTATCCCGCCTTCCCAGCTAGAAAGGCGGCGATTTCCCGTCGGCAAAAACCATTCGACGCTGGCATTCGGTTCTTTGTTGGGATTTAGCTTCAGCACGCCGCCGTTGCCCTGAATGTATTGTTTTTCAATGGCACAAAACAGTTTTCCCGATTTAGAAATTACAGCACTTCCGTCCAAATCTGAACCTGTATAGAAATCCCAGACTATCTTTTTAGTTTCAATGCTAATACCGTAAATATGACCCGAACCAGCAGCTATAAATATTCGATCTTTGAGCCTTGATGGCGATGATTCCGCGACCAGGTTTCCCCTGTGCTTGCTGATATCTCCTGCTGCATAAAGCTGTACTTCCGACAAGATATTTGGCTGCTTGATTCCTTGTTTAATTTTGGCTTGGCTTGTGGAACTATCGAGAAAATAGCCGATAGCATTTTCCCCCGCATTGAACAAAACGCCACCGCCGAGGTCCAAAGCGCTACTGTCGTTATCCCGGCTGTAGCTTGGCGTTTTCCTGATGTCCAATTTCCAAAGTTCCTTGCCAGTTCTAAAAGATATTGCCCTAAAACTCGGCACGACTTTTTGGCCACCGCCACCGCTGCGGCTGCCTTGCAAAATCACAATTCTGTTTTCGGCGCTCGCTTTTTCATCGATATAAATCGTTGATGAACCTTTGATTATATCATCAAACTTATAGCGCCAAACTTCTTTATTAGTAGCAATATCTATTTTCCGCAAATTGTGGTCATAAGCACCTATAACTAAATAAGTTTTTCCCCCGTCTCTGGTAATTGTGGGCTGTCCAGTCCAACCGGCGCCGCTCCAAACTACAGACCGCCTTCCCAGAAAAGTCCGTCCGCTACCGAGTTGAAATTTGTCGATTAATTTCAAGCTTTTCGGAACACCTCGACCGTAGAACCGGCGCTTGTCGTTACCTAAAAACGTCGGGACTAATAATTCTATTTCTGGGTCTGCTTTCGCCAGAAAATTGTTAAGATTCGTTTCTAATAAAGCTCGATCCGAATCTTCAGTTGGGTACAGTTGGGAAACAGTAGGAGGAACTGCCGCGCTCAGCAAAAATTGTCCGAGCCGTTGATTGAAGGTTCTCCGAGATGATAAACTCATGTTAGAGCGAGATACTCAGCCATAATATTAAACCATGATTATCGGCAACAACTCAACTAAAACATCTCACGCTACACTACGAGAGAACTGACAAGCTTACTCAGCACGAGTTAAAGGGGATTTGATTATGGTCAACCGTCTTGCTCAATCCCAAAGCCTTTACCTGCGGAAACACGCCGAAAATCCGATCGACTGGTGGCCCTGGTGCGATGAAGCCTTAGAAACGGCCCTGCGCGAAAATAAACCGATTTTCCTGTCAATTGGCTACTCTAGCTGCCACTGGTGTACGGTGATGGAAGGGGAAGCATTTTCCGATCGGGCGATCGCCGAATACATGAATTCGCATTTTATACCCGTAAAAGTCGATCGTGAAGAACGCCCGGATATCGACAGCATTTATATGCAAACCTTGCAAATGATGACCGGTCAAGGCGGTTGGCCTCTCAACGTTTTTCTCACTCCAGACGAGCGAGTTCCCTTCTACGGAGGCACTTATTTCCCCGTAGATCCCCGCTACGGACGCCCGGGATTTTTAGAAGTTTTGCAAGCAATTCGCCGATTTTACGACACAGAAAAAGGCAAAGTAGAAGCCTTCAAAGCAGAAATTTTAGGCAACCTCCAACAGACGGCAGCGCTGTCAGGAGTAACCGCCGAATTAAATCGCGAAATCTTTCAAAAAGGCTTAGAAATCAACACCGGAATTGTGGCCGGCCATAACCCCGGACCCAGTTTTCCGATGATACCTTACGCTGAGCTAGCACTGCGGGGAACCCGATTTAATTTTGAATCAAAATACGACAGCAAACAAGTCTGCACTCAGCGCGGATTAGACTTAGCCTTGGGCGGCATTTACGACCACGTAGCAGGGGGATTTCACCGCTACACGGTTGATGCGACTTGGACTGTGCCGCACTTTGAAAAAATGCTTTACGACAACGGTCAAATTGTTGAGTATTTAGCGAATTTGTGGAGTGCGGGAATACAAGAGCCTGCTTTTGAAACTGCGATCGCGGGGACAGTAGAATGGTTGAAGCGAGAAATGACCGCGCCCACAGGCTATTTTTATGCTGCACAAGATGCTGACAGCTTTAACACTTCAGAGGAAGTTGAACCCGAAGAAGGAGCATTTTATGTCTGGACTTATGCCGAACTGGAAGCACTATTAACTGCTGAGGAATTGGCGGAAATTCAAGCACAATTTACTGTTAGCCGTAGCGGCAATTTTGAAGGCAAGAATGTATTGCAGCGCCGCCATCCGGGAAAACTGAGCGACACGGTAGAAACGGCTTTGGCTAAACTCTTTCAAGTTCGCTACGGTGGCAATCCCGATACTGTAAAAACCTTTCCGCCAGCCCGTAACAATCAAGAAGCTAAAAACGACAGTTGGCCGGGTAGAATTCCCGCAGTTACTGACACGAAAATGATTGCTGCTTGGAATAGCTTAATGATTTCGGGTTTAGCCCGCGCTGCGGCTGTTTTTGATAATTTGGAATATCTGGAATTAGCTGTGAAAGCAGCTAATTTTATTTTAGAGAATCAGTGGAAGGATGGGCGGTTTCAGCGGTTGAATTATGACGGACAATCTGCTGTAACCGCGCAGTCGGAAGATTATGCTTTGTTTGTGAAAGCTTTGTTGGATTTGCATCAAGCGAGTTTGACTTTAGGAAACGGGGAAGAGGCAAAACAGTTGCCGAATTCTCAGTTTTGGTTGGAGAAAGCTGTGCAGGTGCAAGAAGAGTTTGATGAGTTTTTGTGGAGCGTGGAGTTGGGAGGATATTACAATACTGCTAAGGATGCTAGCGGAGATTTGTTGGTGCGGGAACGCAGCTATATAGATAATGCAACTCCGGCGGCGAACGGAATTGCGATCGCATCTTTGGTTCGCCTCGCGCTGTTGGGCCCGAATTTAGAATATCTCGATCGCGCCCAACAAGGTTTGCAAGCTTTCAGCAGTATTGTACAAGATGCTCCGCAAGCTTGTCCGAGTCTACTTTCGGCGATCGACTGGTATCAGCATTCTACCCTGATTCGCACGTCACCAGACCAGATTTCCGGGTTGATTTCGCAGTATTATCCGACTGGTGTGTGTCAGATTGAGGCTGATTTGCCTGAAGGTGTTATCGGGTTAGTTTGCGAGTGTTTAACTTGCAAAGAACCGGCGAAAACTCAAGAGCGGCTGTTGGCAGAAATTGTGCAAAGTCAAACGCGGGGTTAGGGACTCGGCGGTTGAAACCGATCCTACAGAAACGAAGTCCGAGCAGAGGGGGACTAACAAATAAAGGATCTCTGACTTCTTTAAGAAGTCGGGGATCTAACAAGTGCGATCGCCTCTACTATTCCAAAAACTCGACCAAATCTTCAATCATTACGTCAAAAGCAAGGGCGATCTTCTGAACGGCGCTAAGGTCAACCGTACTCATGCCGTCATCCCGTCTAGCATAACCCTTAACCGTGTTGTAATTAACCCCAGAGCGATCGGCGACATCTTGCAGCGTCCAGCCCTTTTCTTCTGCCAATTCTCGAATCTTTAGTCTAACTCGCCCCATTTTGCCCTTGACAACAGGTTAGTATTAACCTTAAATATAAGAATAACTCAAAACGATCGCCCTCCTAGCCTCGAAAACTTAAGGGCGATCGCTTTTTCTACCACACCCCGCAAACGCGGGGAAGGATTACCCTATGATACCAACATCAAAGCCAAAATTAAACTCTCATCCCTGGTGTATCGTGCGGCAATTACCGAATATGCAGCGATTGCTGGTTGCTCGGTTCCACCGCCGGGGCGATGCTGAGGGATACATACAGATTGTACGGCGGTTGTTGCCGACTGCTAAACAGGCGATCGTATTTGATACGACAGGGGCGGAGAAATTGCCAGAAGTTCGATCGGCTGAATTAGAACGAATACTCTAATGAATCGATGGGGGCGAGATCCTTTTTTGTTTTAACTGGAAAACCGATAAATAGAAAAGGGATCTCGTCCTTTCCTGAGAAAAATTAAGTAGGTCGCTCTAATTAAACGTCAAACGTTCTTCTGTTAGATACCCCACTTCTTTGAGAAGTGGGGTATCTGAGTATTCTATTTGTTTAGGTGGGCTGAATTAGCTTTAAATGCTTAAGAATCTCCATGCAGCTAACAACTAGCCATTAGCAACTAACAACATAAGCTTTTTTTATATTGACGGCGCACAATTTATTAACTATAATTACAAGGCCAAAAATAACAAAAATCTTACGGCTAACAGTTTTTCTCAAATAACAGCTAAACTATTCTAACGTTTGCGCGTCCCCAGCGTCGCAGGCTCAACCTATAGCTGTTAAGGATTCGTCCTGATTCACAGGAGCAAGATTTTAAAATATGCATCTCAGCGAACTGACTCACCCAAACCAATTACACGGCCTCTCGATTCATCAACTCGAACAAATTGCCCGACAAATTCGAGAAAAGCATTTAGAAACTGTAGCCGCTAGTGGCGGCCACCTCGGCCCAGGATTGGGTGTAGTCGAACTGACCTTAGCACTCTACCAAACACTCGACCTCGATCGCGACAAAGTTACCTGGGATGTCGGCCACCAAGCTTATCCTCACAAATTAATCACCGGCCGCTACAACCAATTCCACACCCTGCGCCAAAAAGACGGCGTTGCAGGCTATCTCAAGCGCTGCGAGAGCAAATTTGACCATTTTGGTGCAGGTCACGCTTCTACAAGCATTTCCGCAGCATTAGGAATGGCGATGGCGCGCGACCTCAAGGGCGAAAACTTTAAAACTGTAGCAGTCATCGGCGACGGCGCCTTGACTGGCGGCATGGCACTCGAAGCGATCAACCACGCGGGCCATATGCCGAAAACCAATTTGTTAGTTGTGCTCAACGACAACGAGATGTCAATCTCGCCCAACGTCGGCGCAATTACCCGCTATTTGAACAAGATGCGACTCTCGCCACCGGTGCAGTTTCTCAAAGAGAACTTAGAGGAACAATTCAAACACATTCCCTTTGTGGGCGAAACTTTTACTCCAGAAATGGAACGCCTCAAAGAAGGGATGAAACGCTTGGCTGTCTCGAAAGTTGGAGCCGTAATTGAAGAATTGGGCTTTACTTACATGGGTCCGGTAGACGGGCACAATTTGGAAGAGTTAATTACCACTTTCAAACAAGCTCATACTATTCAAGGGCCGGTGTTAGTTCATGTGGTGACGGTGAAGGGCAAAGGATATGCGATCGCCGAAAAAGACCAAGTAGGATATCACGCCCAAAATCCCTTTAACTTAGCCACCGGCAAAGGCATTCCCTCCACTAAACCCAAGCCTCCAGCTTACTCTAAAGTATTTGCCCACGCCCTAGTCAAGCTAGCAGAAGATAATCCCAAAATTGTCGGCATTACCGCTGCAATGGCAACCGGAACAGGTCTGGATAAACTGCATGAAAAACTGCCGAAACAGTACATTGATGTCGGGATTGCCGAACAGCACGCCGTGACTTTATCCGCTGGTTTAGCCTGCGAAGGAATGCGCCCGGTTGTGGCAATTTACTCGACCTTTGTGCAGCGAGGATATGACCAAATAATTCACGATGTTTGCATCCAAAACTTGCCAGTTTTCTTCTGTTTGGATCGCGCCGGCATTGTCGGTGCTGACGGCCCCACTCACCAAGGAATGTACGACATTTCTTTCTTGCGGTGTCTGCCAAATATGACAATTATGGCGCCAAAAGATGAGGCAGAATTGCAGCGGATGATAGTCACCGGAATCAACCACACCAGCGGCCCGATCACCATGCGTTACCCGCGCGGCAACGGTTACGGCGTGCCTCTGATGGAAGAAGGTTGGGAAGAATTGCCGATCGGCAAAGCCGAAATTCTCCGCAACGGCGACGATTTGCTGATATTGGGTTACGGTTCAATGGTTTATCCGGCAATGCAAACCGCCGAGATTCTGAGCGAGCACGGCATTGAAGCAACTGTGATCAATGCGCGTTTTGTCAAGCCTTTGGACACCGAATTAATCTTGCCTTTAGCACAGCGAATCGGCAAAGTTGTCACAATGGAAGAAGGCTGTTTGATGGGAGGCTTTGGTTCAGCAGTAGCCGAAGCTTTGTTGGACAATAATGTTGTTGTTCCAGTGATGCGGTTGGGTGTACCCGATACATTGGTAGATCATGCAACCCCTGAACAATCATTTGCCAGTTTGGGATTAAATCCGTCGCAAATGTGCGATCGCATCTTAGCAACCTTCAGCCGCAAACAGTCACCCGTTAGCGTCTAATTAGCTAGAATGGTAGGGTGCGCCTAGCGCACCTTACCATTCGAGACTAATCCTAAGAAATACCCGATCTATGACAGTGTAATAAAACGATCCCGCAAGTCCGAGGGTGTCACATTCAGAACTCTACCTAAAATTTGACCGTTTGAAGCAATTTGAATCGTAGTGGCGTCATAACTACCATTGCGATATGTCTGCGGGTATTTTGACATTGGAAGCGAGTTAAAAGCAAAATGAATTTAAAAAGTTTTGACATAGTAATAGTAGGAGCCGGCCCAGCAGGCGGTCACTGCGCGAGAATCCTAGCCAAATCCGGCCACAAAGTCTTGCTGGCAGAGCAAAACGACAATTTTAATAAAAATGACTTTTCCAGCGCAGCCACGCCTCTAGAAACCCTCTCTAAATTCAATTTACCCGAATCCGTTATCGGCAGTTTTTGGCATAAACTTACTATTGAAACTAGCAAAGTCAGTCAAACTTGGGAGTCTCCCGAAAGCTTGGGAGTTGTTCTCAACTTTGCTAAATTTAGAGCATTTTTAGCAAGCGAAGTTGAGGAATTTGGTGGTGAAGTTTGGCTTGGTTATCGCTACACCGGACATTCACAAGCCAAGGGGGAAACTACAGTAGAATTTAAACAGTTATCCAGCGGTCAAGCTATCACAGTTAGCACGAAAGTATTGGTGGATGCTACTGGCTTTGCTAGGGCGGTTATGTACGAAAAAGAGAAGGATAAGCCAGCTTTTTTGTCGGGAACCGGAATCGAATATTTAATTGAAGTAGAGCCAGAAGTTTACAATAAATACAGCGGTGATTTAATCTTCTTTTTGGGCGATAAATGGATGCCAAAGGGTTATGCCTGGATATTCCCAATGGAACAGAACAGGCTGAAAGTTGGTGCGGGGCGCATTTTTTTAGATCCGAAAACGGTGAGGCATTTGTCACCGCTGAAAAAATATATTGATTTACTGATTGATGAATATCTGAAGTCTAAAAATTATAAAATTATTGACAAACACGGTTCCACGCTGAAGTACAGCCCTGGTTTGAAGGATATTTATTGCAAGGATAATAATATAATTGCGATCGGCGATAGTGTCTCGACAGTAAATTTTTTGGGTGGCGAAGGGATTAGACACGGGATGGATGGTGCCCAAATTGCGGGGAAATATATTCAAAGGTATTTGGAGGGAAAAATCTCAGATTTTCGGGATTATGAGAGGGAAATGCACCGCAAGTTTGATCAGAAATGGAATATTTCGGAAAGGTTGGCGGTGAGAAAGTATATCGATGATGTTAATGATAAACTGACAGATAAAATGATTTCTTATTTAAAGTATATGAAAACTGAAGATGTTATGGAGATTTTATTTGATTATAAATTTGAGAAAATTTCCCGAGGCTTAGGCGGTTATTTGCAGCGAAAAATCAAGGAATTGATTAATAAGTTTCACTTGTAAGGTGCGTCCGTTGAGAGACTGTTAATTGAGGGAAAAACTTCCCTGATTGACGCACCTTACTAAGCTAATTTTAAGGCATTTTCGGCGGTGACTTGAATGCGCGGCAGCGACAATAAAGAATCGTCAAAACTGCTAAAATTTAATGTATAGGATACACCAAAAGTATATCCAGTCGCTCCAATTAAATGCGCTACCATTGGATCGACATCCCCGTAAGGATAGGCCAAACATTTAACAGGTTTCTCTAATCCCCGTTCCAAGATAGCACGGGATTTGGCCGCCTCCCGCACAATTTCTGTGGGCGACAATGCAGTCAAAGGTTGATGAGTAGCAGACATAGAACCGAATTCAATCCCTGCATCCCGCAGTTGCAAAATTTCTGGCCATCCCATTAACGGCACTTCTTCAAATTCGGCTTTTTCCCAACTATTTTTCTTTCCTATTGACTCCGCTACCAGAAAAACAGTGGCTGTAAAATCAAAGCGTTTTAGCAGAGGCCAAGCATATTGGAAAAAATCGAGATAGCCACCGTCAAATGTCATCAATACAGCTTTACCGGGTAAAGGAGTTTTAGCCAGTTTCGCGCTTCGCCAATTTTCCCAACTCGCACTGTAATAACCCAGATTTTTGAGATTGTGTAACTGTTGTTCAAAAATCTGGGGAGTAACTGCGTCTAAACCGTCAGGAGAAATGCGGCGGTAGGAGAGAATCGGGAGTTTTTGTGTAACGCTATGATTGTCAAAAACTTGAGGTTTCACCGAGTGAGAAACTTCCCGATAAGAAGATTTTGAGCAAATGATTTCCGGTGCGTAAAATACTTGCTTTGGAAACTCGTTTTCTGGGGGAATTTGCCTTGTCGGTTCCCCAACGTAAAATACTTGCTTTGGAAACTCGTTTTCTGGGGGAATTTGCCTTGTCGGTTCCCCAGCGATTGCCGCTGCTGACTCGATTTCCTGCAGCGCCGCCGCCGGGAGTGAGGCGCGACGGCTGACACTCGTCCCGATCGCACCCGATCGCCTGCCGAAAATCACCGCATTTGGGGGATAAATGCCCCCAGCACCCGGTGCATTCCAGCAGTCGGGCAAATTAGACCTTTGTTGAGCACAAGAGGCTAAGCGCGATCGTAGCCATTGCTTGCCGTTGAGTCGTTTTCCCAGCAAAGCTTCTCGCACGGCGGCGACGCACAACTCAAAACCCATATTTCGAGTAATTGTCGCTCGCAATTTTTGAGCCGAAACAAAATTATTTTCCACCGCAACAGTGACAATACCGACAGCAACGCCGCCTACTTTCACCAGCACGTCTATTTCAGAAAGCTCAACTTTTATATTAGCCAATTCCTCGCTAATTTCTAAGACAATCAATTTTTTTTCGAGGGTAATTGTTGAGACTTCCTCAGCTATTTCAGGCTTGTAGAAATCCTCCCAATGCCAATGCGGACGCCCCCATAATTCTTGCAGAAATAGCGTCCAGTCATGTTTAGGGTGCAATGGTTCCAGCAAAGTTTCCCACAATTTATTGCCTTTTTCGCAGCGATTGCGTTGAAAGAAGCGATCGAGTATTGGCCAAGCAAACTGGGCTGCCACCGCATCCGCCAAAACCCCAGCCGCAACCATGCAATCGCAAATCGGCAATTCAATAATACCGAGTTTAATTCCTTCTAGTGTGATCGTACAGCACAGGCGATCGCATATTTGCCAAGCGTAAATATCCGAAATTCCTTCCGTCACTTCCACCGTAACTTTCCAGGCCATTTCCTCCTTGACTCGCTGAATTTTATCTAAAATATATCTGATTTCCTTGCGAGTGAAAATTTTATGATATTTGTGAACGTTACTACTTTTGACATCTCTCTCAATTCCTTTGTGCCAAGGTAGATTTAAACTGAGGTTCGCTGCTTTTTCTTGATAGTTAACGAGCATTGTGTCGTCATATTCAATGCCCATAAAATTACAAATTTTTCCTAAGATTTGGGTTTTATTATCTAAAAGATCCTCATATTTAACTAATATATGATTCAAATTATTAATATATTTGTGGCTAGTTAACATCGCGTGTTCCCACCGATCGATACAGTGGTTTAAATCCCAACCAGCGCCCCACAATTCGTTAAAATTCCTAGTAGCCTCATACATAGAAGCTATTGTATCCATACCGTTTCGTAAAATATGTATGAATTTCGCATTCGGCAAAAAGCGCTGTATGTCATCAATAAAATATATGTGTTCCGGCGTTTTTTCCAACCAAATGCTTTTTTTTTGTTCAGCCGCCAAACCATCCAAAACTCTCACAAACCAACTAGCTTTAGCTTCCACAGTTTGGGTGTCATCAAAATCTTTCAAAAGTTCAGGACGTTTAATCTCATCCTTAAAAAAAGCTTCCATTCTACCTGGCAACTTTCCCGCAAACTGATCGTACAGCAAATAGTGAAAAAACTTAGATTCCGGAAAAGAAATAACTTCTGGATGAGCCGCTAACAAGCTTTGAAGAATTGTTGTGCCACTGCGAGGCGCTCCTACGAGAAATATGCGTTTCATAACATTTTGCCCTTATATATAATTAACGGTATATTTTGAGGGGGGGTTGGGTTTCGTTTTCTTAACCCAACCTGCCCATTCTAACTCCAAGTAAAATCCTGTTTTAACAAATTAGAAAGTTCCTGATTGTAAGGTTGAAAATACTCTGTCAATTGTTGTTCAATTGCTGCTGGTATTTTGCTATACTCCTCGACCGTATTCATCTCATATTCTTTACTTGCGATCGCACTAATACCCAAGAAATCTAACACTTCAGAAAAAACTTTGTCGGCATTGGCCTCAGAATCTTCGCTCTTGAGAATTAGCAACTGTTCCCTCGGAAAATAATCGAGCCAATTCCTGATTTGTTCAACATAAATTCCTCGGGACAAATAAGAATAATGTTGGTGGTTGAAACTGTAATAACTTTGATCAGCTTTGATCTTTTCAATTTCACCTTTTAGGCGATCTGGTTCGGAAGCGATCGCCTTTTCAAAATCCAGCTTTTCGCAGCCGCTCGCCACTTCTAAATGATAGTGCAGCCAAGCTCGTTTGACCGGGTTTCGCAGCATTACAATCAGCTTAACATCCGGGAAACACTTGTAAACCCGCTCTGCCACCAACGGATGATAAATATAGTAAGGAGTCATTTCCCACAGCAACACCTTCTCATCCGCCACACTGCGCGTCAACTGCTTGCTGTACCAATCAACGCCCCGCTCAAAATTCAAATCAAAAAAGTGAATGTTGGGGGAACCCTCTTTGATAATTTGCAAGTGATTTGCGAGATAGCCGGATAGAGGTTCCGTGCCGCACTTTTGAGCGCCAATAATTAAAAAGTCAGGTTCCTGCTTATTTTTTAACTGAGTCGAAATCTGGGCATAGGCGGGATTATCCTTATTCAAGGCGTGAACTTTATAGGCTGGTTCTGGTAAATCCGCAACCTGCATTTTGCCATCAAATTCCCAGCGGTAGGGCGGACAAAGAATCGTTTTTTGGTTTACCGTCGATCGCACGTACAGCGGATAAGTGTGCCAATGATAATCGTAGGCGTAAGCCAAATTCTTCTCGTAAACCCCAGCATTCACGTAATACTGACCGTTGCCTAAATCAAGCCTGTCTACGTGCAGGCGGATTGTGCCTTTACCTTCCGCCAGCGGCAGCAATCTGCCCATTTGATTAGTATTAGTCTCAAAACAACTTTGACCGTCTTCCCGGCTGATTGTCACGCCAAAAATCGCAGCCGAAATTGGCTTCGGTACAGAATAATGAATTTCCACAGTAATTGGATCGCCACTGTTGATCTCATCATCCGGCAACACTTTAACATCCGTAATTTCTACTTCCAAAGAACCGAAGCGATTGTCATTGATTCGCAGTTGCAAACCCGTACGGGTCACTTCAGGAGGAAGGATGGGAGTGCGTTTTTCGGTTGGTGGGCGCATTTCCGACAAATACTGACCGACTACCACTTCTGGTTCCCCGTAAGCCACGATTTCACCTGATTTCAGCCACAAAGCCCGATCGCACAGTTTATGAATTTGCGTCGCGTTGTGAGAAATCAAAACAATCGCACATCCTTGAGCCTTAAACTCCGAGATTCTGTTCAAACATTTAGTTTGAAAAGCCACATCACCAACCGACAAATGTTCATCAACTAACAGCACTTCTGGATCAGTGTGCACCGCCACCGAAAAAGCCAGCCGCATTTGCATCCCCGTACTGTAAGTCCGCATCGGACTATCAATAAACTGTTGCAATTCCGCAAATTCAACAATATCATCAAACCGGCGCGCCGCTTCCCGACGAGTCAAACCGGCCACTACCGCACCCACAAACACATTTTCTCGGCCGGTTAAATCCGAGTGAAAACCCGCACCCAAATCCAACAAGCCGCCAATTCTGCCATTAACTTCAATAGTTCCTTCTTGAGCGTGGCCGATACCGCCAACAAGTTGCAGCAACGTCGATTTTCCCGCGCCATTCTTGCCGAGAATTCCCAGCATTTCCCCGGGAGCAACACTGAAATTGATATCCCGCAGTGCCCAAAAACGCGCCTGCGGTTTCATCTGCCGAAAACCCGCCAAAGCGGCCTGCATAATCGTATAAGGTCGATCGGCAGAGTAGCGGTTGAAACGTTTCCCCAAACCCTTGACAACAATAGCTTGACGCATTTACAATTCCTCCACAAAAGTATTGCTTTGCCGTCTAAAAATTCCCAGTCCGATCGGCAAAAGAGCAGCCACAACCAAGCTAACAATTAACAGTGCCAGCCAATCCGGTTGCGTACCCTTGAGCAGTATGGCGCGGTAGGCTCCAAGCAGTGGCACCATTGGATTTAACTGATAAAGAGGCTGAAATTCTTTCGGGACGCTGTTGAGGTCGTAGAAAATCGGAGTCAGGTAAAACAGCATCTGCAAAAGTACGCCCAAAGTGTACTGAGTATCGCGAAAAGTGACATTCAAGGCGGCGAGGGGATAAGCCAAACTGACTGTCAAAATAAACTGAATAGCCATCAGCAGTGGCAACACACACAGCACTAAACTCGGCTGAACGCCATCAATTGCCAGAAAGATAATTAACACCGGCAAAGCTAACATAAAGTGAATTAACCCCGTCATCGTCGTGACTACCGGCAAAATTGCGGTGGGGAAATTTGGCTGTCTGATTAGCGCTTTATTGTTGGTAATTAATCCCGTTGCTTGAAATAATGCGGTTTGAGACCAACTCCAGATTAACAAACCGCTGAAAGCAAAGGAAGAAAATTGCGGAATGTTAATCGGTACAACAGAGCGAAACACAAAGGAAAATACAGCTAACTGCAACAGCGGATTGATTAAAGTCCAAGCAATCCCCAAAGCAGATCGCTTGTAAAGTAATTTCATATCGCGATCGACCAACACCCGCAGCAAATCGAAGAAATGAGCGATTTTGCGCCTGTCAATCAGTTGTGGAACCCTTCTCATCGCACACCTCCGGCAACTTCCTGCGGTTCAGACTGTAGCTGCTCTTCCGGCTCTATCTCAGCTAACTGCTGCGCCTGCAACTGCGCTTTTCTGTAAGCAAAAGGACTGTCGAGAGCTCCTAGCAACTCGCTGACTACCAACTTGCGCGGCAGCAAACCCGGAGCCCCCAAGCGGCGCACCAGCCACCAACCCAACCAATTAAACATAGCAAATTTCAAAATTTCCCAGCGCGGCACAGTGCGGTTGCGATCGCACGTGAGTAAATAAGCCCCAAAACTGCGCCCGTTATCCTGCAACTGCCGGCTCAAAGCATCGGCGCTGCGCCGGTGCAAGTGCCACACAAAAGCTCTCGGCTCATAAAAAGTCGAGTATCCCTTAGCCAAAATCCGATGAAACATCTCAATATCCCCACCACCGCCAGTCGCAGTCCCCACATCGAGAGCAACGTCAAAATTGCCCACAGCCTCGAAAACTTGCCGCCGGAAAGCCATATTCGCCCCCACGCCGTATTTGCTCGCCCACAGCAACTCCCACACAGAAAGCTTGCTACCGTCGGTTTTGTGGCGGTCGAGGTGTTGCAGCATTCCGCCGTATATCAGTTCAAATTGCTGTTGTGGCAAGGTTTCCAGTTCGGCTGCCGCCACTAAACCGCTAACTGCCATAATGTCCGGGTCAGCAAAAGCCGAAGCGATCGCCCGCAGCCAACCGCGCTCGGGCCGCACGTCGTCGTCAGTAAAAGCAATAATCTCATGCCGCGCTTCCGCGATCCCGCGATTGCGCGCCCAGTCCAATCCTGGCCGTTCTTCCTTGACGTAGCGTACCGCCAATCGCGCAACTAATTCAGCGGTGCTGCTGTTTGCAGGAGCGTTGTCTATAACGATTATTTCGCGGTGGGGATAGTCTAGTGCGAGCAGAGCTTCCAGAGCGCCTTTGAGCAAATCTGTGCGATCGCGCGTGCAGATGACAACGCTAATTGACGGCAGGTGGCGATCAGCCACTGCTTCAGACACAGCGCCGAACTGCTCTCCTAAAGTCGATCGCACCAACTCTTTTCCTAACTGATCCACAATTGTTTGTCGCACTCGCTCAGCGGAAATTGTTTGTTCCCAGGGATTGTTACTAACAGAAGCCCAGCCCAGAGGCCGTCCCCGGTAGCGAACTAAAATGCGAACTCCTTCGTATTGTTCGAGTTGCCTAATCGGATTAATCTGTTCGGTAAACTCAATCTCCATCACTTTTATTGCCATAACTTGCTCCTGAAAATTTTGCAGCGGGCACTAGATAGAAAAGTTTTGACTTGGGACTTTTAAGTTTGGGGTGGCAACTTTCCAATTTCCCAACTTTTGAGGTTTGAGTTTTTGGTTTAAATTCCCCGAATTTAGTAGATATGAACGAAAAAAAGAACGAAATAAAATATATTCTAGGGGGTAGTTTAGCTAAGCATAACCAGATATAAGCGAGAAGAGGAAGGCACTCACCTGCCCGAATCATATAATCTTTATTTGTACCTATTTACTTAGCTCTTAATTGCTAACTCGTAAGTTTCAAAAGCAACTAAAGGTTTGTCTTCAAGCGTTTCAGCAGTGCGGGGCAAACCGTTAACCGCGATCGCCGCAGCCAGCGGTTGAGCAAAGTGAAGCGCCAGAATCGATCGCAAGTGAGCGCCCCGCAGCGGTTCCGCGCCCGCTTGCGGAATAATATGGCCGACTGTCAGTTGGTCATAATACAGGTAAACCCCAGCCGGTCGTTCCGCATCCAGTAGACTTTCTGCAGCTTCCCAACCTTCCTGCAAATCAATGTTAATTTCATATCCGCCCAAATGAGCACGGGCCGGGCCTCCTTGCATAAAACTAGAAATAGCAGAGCGACTTTTCAACTCATCAATGACACCCCGCAAATACCAATAACCGCGCAATTTTGACCGCAACCACCGCCAAGTTCCCCGCATCCGCAAGCTTTCGAGTAAATCAAGAGATTCCCTCAGTCCCCGGGCTAGCCAATCCACAGCAGCCGGCCAGAAAAACGCGATCGCCACCACAATCTTGTCTACTAAAAAATAAGGAGTTTCGTAGTCTTTTATGTGCAGCGTCGGTCTGAGTTCCGGGTGTCGGCGGCCGATCAAAACATCCGATCGCCCTTCCTGACGAGAGCGGCGAAAAGAGCGATCGAGATTGTTAGTTTCGTGTTCGTAATGATAGCCCACAGCATCCCCCGCTACAGCAAAAGGTACACCAGCTTTCAGCAAACGCACCCCAAACTCGTAATCTTCCCCGCCGCAGTTCCCGAAAGCCGAATCAAAGCCATCGAGACGACCAAACAGTTCTGCATCCAAAGAAAGGTTGCCGCTGAGCAAATCTTGATAAGTAAATCGGTGAGCGGGCTGGCTCATCTGATAAAACTTCTCTTCCCACCACGAGCGCACTTCCACGTCAAAAAATCTAGTTCCTCCGTGCAACTTAGGCGGATAGGGGCCCATGACAGCCGCTCCCGGACGCTCTCGGTGAACCCGCGCATGGCTTTCCACCAAAGGCGCCAGCGCTTCGATATCGTCGTCGAGAAACAGCAGCAATTTCCCGGTAGCCGAAGCCGCTCCCGTATTGCGGGCGATCGAAGCACTTCGGCAATTTACCTCAAGCGCCTGCAGTTTAAAGGGAGCTTTGTAGTCTTGTAGCATTGCCAAAGTATCGTCAATGCAGCTATCGGCCACTACAATAACCTCGATCAGGTCGATCGGATAAGTCTGCAAGTGCAAAGCATCCAAAGCCCGCCGCAGCGAAGAACTTCGGTTGTGGCTAGGAATAATTATGCTAACTGTTAGATTTTCCATATTTACATTACAACAATTAACTTCATCTGCATTTCATCTCCCTTCATCTGCCGTTAAAAATAATCTAAAAATCCCTATTCATTGCTCCCCTTAATTTTTTGTAACAACTTCCGAGAAGCAAAATAAGCCATCGGTCCGCTAAAGCAGCCCCGGAATTGAGCCCACAGCAAATCCCTCGGAACCGCATCCGGTTGCTTTCGCAAAGAAGCAATTAATTCAGGAATTTGCTTATACCGCAGCCATCCCCAAGCTAATAGAGGCACACTAAATTCTCTGTTGATTACAAACAGCCGCGTCCAGAAAGCATAGACTCCGATGCCGTAGCCTTGGAGCGTTTTTCGCAATTCTTCCCAAGTGCGGCGATGGCGGTGCCAGCTCAATGCTCTCGGCTCGTAGACAATGCAGTAGCCCGCGCGCAAAATGCGGGCAAAGAGTTCACAGTCTTCGCCACCCACCGTGGGTGTTCCCGCCCCCAAAGCTTCGTCAAACAGGCCAATGTAGTCGATCAAACTTTTCCGCACAGCCATACTCGCCGAAACTCCCACAAGATGCACAATCAGAGGATTGCACTGTGCCCCATCAAAAACTCGGCGCTCAAATCCCCGCCCGTGCGGGCTGTACCACTCAAACCATTCTTGCGCTTCGGTTTCCAGTTCCAAGGGCATCACCAGCCCCGTGACGCACATAACGCGCGGATCGCTAAAATTCCACAAGAGCGATCGCAGCCAGTTCGGATCGGGGGCAGCATCGTCATCTGTAAAGGCTACGAATTCATGTTTAGCTTCGCGTAAAGCTCGGTTGCGGGCAGCGCTGGAGCCTGGTACGTCTTCGCGCACATAGCGGACTTGTGGGTAATTTTTGATTAGTTCCTTGGTAGCGTCCGTGCTGGGACAATTGTCAATTACTAAGTATTCCTGGCCCTCGTCTGGGCTCTGCATCAGCGCGTCTAGACAGCGCCGCAAATCTTCCGGGCGATCGCGCGTGCAAACCGCTACTGTGGCGAGCGGCATTGCCTGCACAGGCCCGCGTTCGTCCCATGCGAGGGTATCGTAGAGCCAATTTTTCCCAAGGTTCTCCCCCGCAGCGTTCATCAGTGTTTCCCGCAATTGGGAGCCGTCGGCGTGACCTCCGACGAGCGACAATAGAGCTTGGCCGATCGGTTTTCCGTGCAGTCTAATTAAAACCAAGGCTTTGCTGTAACGCTCCTCAACCCTAATTTCTGGCGGAAGTTTGGACATTTCCAGGTCAAGAATAGCTGTTGCCATTTTAGATTTTAAATTGTGAAAAAATCATATAAACTCCGTATATTACCGGATGTATTTTAGCGAAAATTGTTTTATGGCTAGCAACTTCTCAATGCCATACTTGCCTAGCCTCGATCGCGAATCTAACATAAAGCCTTATTTTTATTATTGCTTTTATTTATTTTTACTTTCTATTACCCGCTGATGTCAAGTTTTTTTCCAACAGAATATTTGTCGTCGAACACCTTAGCTCGTTGAGGCGGGTGTCAATTGCAGGTGTTATGGGCCGTCGGCACTCTCCCAAGTCTCGCCATTAATGCCATCTCTAAAAACCTGATTTTTTGATAAAACCCGGTTTGTGCGATCGCTCCTCATTTCAGCTTTAATTGCGATCGGGTACTATTCTATAAAACATACCAAACACTTAAACACTCTCGCGATTAAAAGTTTCGCAAGTAGTTATTATTCTATAACAATCCCAACCCCCTTGTTAGAATATAGAGGCAGCCCCTTAACAACTCTTAAAAAAAATAAAACACTAGGTAAAACGGCGCCACAACAAATAGTTGCTATGTCTTATAGGGGTAGTTTGAGCTAAACAATCATCCTATAAAAACACTTTGTGAGTTCAATAATTGACCAATATTAGCTATATTTTACCTCCTTATTTAACCGACATACATGAGTTAATAGAGGTCAATCCATACCACGTAATTTTAAGCAAAGTTAACTTAAAATCTTTACTAAAGGCTATAAGTACCGAGAGTCAGCAGGTTAAATAAGTCAGTTCCGGCTTCATTGGTTAATAAACTAAACTGTATAAACTACTCGTATCTCTAGGTTAAAATTGGCAGAACGACGAGGCTCAGTCAGTTATCTAGAATCTGTGCAAAGCGCAGCAGTCATTTGCTGACGGCAGTCAAAAAACTGGAATCTAGCACAACTCCAACGATACTATTCGAGAACTACGATGTGAGGTTTGACTTAAAACCAAGCTATTACACTCTATTTAAGCCGCCACGGGTTAGCTGACAAACAACTCAAAAACCCCACCGCAAAGAATACCCAAATGATAAAAAACCGAAGATTATAGACTGGTTGGAGACTCAGAAACCTGAGATTATTTCTGGCAAGTTAGTGGGATTTGTACAGGATAAATATCCTCCATTGTCGGGGGATTGAGCTGGCTATGTTTGGGGTCAAACAAAAAAATACATCGTTTTGTCCCCTAGTCAAAGAGCGGAGTAAACAAACCTATTATGGGGCAGTCAGCCGATTTTAGATTTGAGTTTTGAGACTTCGGCGAGACGTTGGGCGAGCCGTCGAGTCCCGCTCAGTCGAGTCGCGCTCAGTCGAACGATTTGAGATTTACTTCACAGATGAATCTGGAGCTTGAACAGGAGTCTAAAACTTTGGGCTGCTGGCGATTCCTGTCGGAAACTTATATCCGTTTTTGGGCAGGGTCAAAAAGCCATTTAAACTCTCTCCTGTATAGCCACAAGGTTTGCTTAGAAGAATGTATCAAACTTTTACAAAGAAACCGAGCAAACTCATAAAGCCTCTGTCTGCCCGGACAAAAGCAGTTAGCTAGCCCCATGCTGGTTCTCCGTTTTTCAGATTGGACAATACACGGCCCTCAACCTCCTAAAAATGAAGAATTGTAAAGTTTTATCAAGATCTTTGGACATCTGAATTAAAATCTTCTCATAAAAAAGACTAGCTTTTAGCAGGCGCAAATTGTGGAAAAAAGTTTAAAACTCAGAATATGAGATCGAGTTCGCTACTCTTACATGGTGCAATAAAATGTAACTTTTGATGCCAGAACCAGTAGCATGAACTTTGTGGAAGGCCGAATGCCCGTCAGGCAAATGCCTTCGGAAAATCGCCTTCTTGGCGCTGCATCAAATCTTAAGTGCAATTACTTCCCTTTGACGGGAAGCGGAGCCTTCGAGCAAACATTTAGCCCCAGGGCTTACGCACCAGAACTTTGATAAACCGGGTTTTTTAACCGGGAGCGAGGGCGGCAACAAAGTGTTTTCGTTCATCAAACCCGGTTTCAGCGTCCGAGACTGAACTTGATCGAATGAATGCAGTCGCAACCAATCTTTAAATGTGGCGATACTGCAAGTTGCGTGCAAAGCAGGGAGCTAACCGCAGTGATGGATCTCGATTGTTTACCTTACGGCGCAGGCCACGCCCAAGAAGGTGTCTGTCTCCTAGTGCGAATGGGGCCGCACCGCATTTTACTCGACTGCGGTGTAGAGGATATTGCACCGCTGTCAGCGACACTAAATCGATCGCTGCCAGCCGATTTTGTGGTGTGTACCCACGCCCACTCTGACCATGCCAGAGGTTTGCTAGCACTCCATCAATCTTTCCCCCACTTGCCAATTTACGCCAGCGAAGTGACAGCGCGACTGCTACCGCTCAACTGGCCAGAACTGGCTCAGCAGCCAGAGTCCAGGTTCTGTCAGGGGCTGCCCTGGCAGTCGCCGCTCGAAGTGCGCCCAGGACTGAGCGTGCAGTTGTTCCCATCGGGTCATTTGCCCGGAGCGGCGACTGTGCTGCTGACTTATGCCGCACCGCACCGCACCTACACCGTGGTTTACACCGGCGACTTTTTCCTCTCCAATTCTCGTTTGGTGGAAGGTTTGCCCCTGGGAGAACTCAGGGGCATGAAGCCGGATGTGTTAATTTTGGAAGGCAGTTACGGCACGGCGCGCCACCCTCACCGCCGACAACTAGAAAATCAGTTAGCCGATCGCATCCACCGGGCCATCGCCGACGGGTACTCGGTACTGCTGCCCGCGCCGGCCCTTGGTTTGGGCCAAGAAATGCTGATGCTGCTCCGCAGCCACCACTACTTTACTGGCCGCGACTTGGATATTTGGGTGGACGGCACAGTCGCCGACGGGTGCGACGCTTATCTGGAACTGCTACACCAATTTCCCACCGCCGTCCAAAATTTTGCTCTGCACCAACCTTTGTTTTGGGACGAAAGGGTGAAACCCCGCGTCCGCCGGCTGTCTCGCGAACAACGCCCCGGATTGGGAGCCACGCCCTGTATTGTGATTACTGACCAAATAGCTGATTTGCCTTTGTATTTTGCCGATGGCAAACATCCTTGGATTTTGCTCGCGCCTCAAAAACCAGGATATCCCGTCAGCGACTGGCTGGGCAACAGGCCCGAATCAGGAGTCAGAAGTGTCGAAACTTATCTGCTAGCCGAACACTGCGACGGGCCGGGGACGACCCAACTCATCCACAATTTGCGTCCCCAGCACGTAATTTTACTCCACGGTTCCCCTGCCTATTTGGCTGACTTGGCTAACTTGGACGAGCTGCGAAACCGCTACCAGTTGCACACTCCGGCGGCCGGAACACTGGTCGAATTGCCGATCGGGGAAATGTTTTTGCAGCCCGCTATCCCAGAAACTAACTATGAGGGAGAACTCAGCGAATTGGGGACAGAGGTAGCAATTAGCTTGCCGAGTCCGATTACAGCCGATCCTCGGTGGGCCAATTTTGCCGATACCGGCTTGGTAGAAGCGCGCTGGCAAGGCGAAGAGCTGGTACTGCGCGGCATCTCCCAGCGGGAACTCCTTTTTCAAGGCAGCGCCGTTCAGGCCAACCTCGAATGCTGCGGCAATTGCCAGCACTACCGCAGCCAGCGCTGTTGGAACCAGTCCAGTGCTTTGTTTGGCTTTAAAGTTACCCCCGACGGTTTCTGTCCCGTCTTTAAAGCGATACCGGAGTCCGAACTTTTCCTAGAAGATGGCGAAACAGACGGCGAATAAGCTGTCTGGCACCTCGAAACCAGCCTGCAGGCAAAGAAAACAAAAGAACAGTCCTGGACGCACCCAGACAAAAAACCCGGTTTAAGCAGGGGTAAGCTGTCGCGTATTGAATTTTTAAACTACTGTGTACTTACGCTCTTGTGAGGTGGGCAGGAGATTCCGCCATCAAGCTTAAATTTAAAGGCAAAATAGCTTATGCGGTCACAACCCAGAATATGTTTGGCCTAAACCGGGTTTTTTCCATAATTTCTCCACAAAAAAGGGAGAAAAGTCGTTTTCTTTTCCCCCAAGTTTTCCTTGTGCCTCAAGCGCGAGCTCAAAACTATTCCAAATTCGAGTCCGGGTAGTGATTGCGAATTTGTTCGGCTTCGGGACAATCGTCAGAAACTAGGGGTTCGCAGTTAGTTCGGGATACCGAAGCCAACTTCTGGGACACAGAGCCAATACTTTCGAGACGCACCATTTCTTCCCAGGAGCTGATTTCGTCTTCTTCGTCGGTTTCGTAGCGCAGCGTGACTAGATCCCCTTCAATATCTAGGATACGAGCGCGCTCTATCCAACGTTGCTGATCTCGAAGAAAAATAGAAACCTCACGACCATCACAACAGAGTTGATAGATTTTGCGCTGTAGCATTTGTCAGTTCTCCTGCGCAGTGTAACTTGCTTAAAATATGGTCTGTTTACCGTAACGTACTTTGGGTTTTACATCGGAAGGCACAGCCGTATGGACTGGCCAGTTTCACGTTTTCCGCAACTTTTGTACCGATGGGAGTTACCAAATTTGATTTTACCACCAAATCTATCTAGTACGCCATTTATCCAATTACAGGTTGTGCAGCCAGTGGCATCCCTCGTGAGAGGCATTTGCCAGCATAGATCGCAGCATTAGGACTTGACGACGGCACGGGATTAACAGCGACAATAACAACAGACTCTGCCTCAAAAATCTCGCTCTCTTTTGCCTCAAGTCCCCCAGAAACCTATTGTTTCGACGTTTGTGCGATCGCCCGCTAACGCCTCTTGGCTCAATCTCAAATCTCAAATCTCAAAGCGAAAGCTTTAAAGCGACACTCAAACAGCGACAATAAAAACAGACTCTACCTCATAAATCTCGCTCTTTTCTACCTCAACTCCCCCAGAAACCTTTTGTTTCAACTTTTGTTCTGGCCCCGAGTACCCTCTGTGAACTCAATCTAAAATCTAAAATCTAAAATCTAAAATCGATTGACCGAAGTGTGATAAAAATCACTGACAGCAGGCAGCCCCTAAATGTAGAAAATGGTGGCGGCCAACAACAAGCTTCAAAACGGGCAGCGGAACCTGTGGCGGTTAAGCTAAAAGAATTGCGGTTCCGTTCAAAACAAATTGGAGTCATCGCTCGTGCGTATTAAGGAGGCTAATTGATGGTGTACGCAGAAAATTGGTCGCAGCCGTCTATTTTGGAGCTAGCGCGATCGGGCAACTTTCAAGCCCTAAATTATTGGATTGACAGCTTGCTGCGACCCGAAGGGATTTATGCCCGCGTCGAACAGGCTCAGGCAGGCTGCGTCCAAATCCTCGTAGAATTCCAGCGCGAATTTGCGCCAGATACTACATTACTCGGGAGCACTCTCCGGGAAGGCTTAGTCAAATTTATTTGCCACCAACTCTGGAGACTCAACTCGCCAGCAGTAGAAGGAGTGCGAATTCACGCGCGCTTAGCTGGGGATGCAGACATTCTCTGGAAACAGTCAGTGCGAATTGTCACTCCCGCCAACCGCCAGCGGCGGCGTTACCGTTCCCTACCGGCCGTCGATTGGGTTAAATTTAAAACGTATCGTTCTCTGCTGCTAGTGGGATCGGCACTGGCCTCATTTATTTTAGGGTGTTGGGTCAGCTACCACGAAGCTCTGACCCTGCGGTTAGTATCCCCAGTATCCGGCTACCAGCAAACTGGGGTAATGTCGGGGCCGCCTCCAAAACGTGCGGATACGGTGCAAGCGGCCTTAGAAGTGGTACCAGTAGTACAGCAAAAGCAAGTTGCTAATCCTTACGACCCAACAGTAACGCTGATGTTCGGAGGAAATGTGAATCTATCGGATGCGCTCGGAGCATCTGCTGCCAACGATCACCAATGGGCTTTCGCCAATATGGACGAGTACCGGCAAGCAGATGTGGCGATGGTTAACCTAGAAAACTCCCTGACTCGCTCTACATTGGGGTCTGGCAAAAAACAATTAAATTTTAAAGCCGCTCCAGAATCGGTGAAAGTATTAACAGCCGGAGGAGTGGATATTGTCAATCTGGCAAATAGCCGCGCTATGGATTACGAGGAACCGGGGCTGGTGGAGACGATGAATACTCTAGATAATAGTGGGATTCAACACCTGGGAGCCGGCAGAGATATTAAAGAAGCGAGGCGTCCAGATATTATTGAAGTTAAGGGTCAGCGGATTGCCTACCTCGGTTATTACGATGCCGAGCTTCACGTCGCCGACCAAGGGAAAGCGGGCACTAACCCCCGCCGCAACAATCGCGTGGCCGAGGATATTCGAGCTCTTAGGGGTCAGGTAGACTGGATTATTGTTAATTACCACTGGGGAGTCGAATTGGCCGATTATCCGGGGGACTGGCAGATTGATTTGGCTCGGTTCACGATCGACCAAGGAGCTGATTTGGTAGTTGGACACCATCCCCAGGTATTGCAAGGTGCAGAACTTTACAAGGGCCGCCCGATAGTTTACTCGCTGGGTAATTTTATATTCGGGGGGAATGCTCGCAGGGATTACGATACCGCAGTCCTGAAAGTATCGCTCAAAGACCGGAATATGAAGGTAGAGTTTCTGCCTGTGGAGGTGAAAAAGTTTCAGCCGAAGGTGGTGAAGGGAGCTGCTGCCGATCGCATCCTCAAACGCGTCGAGCAAATTTCTAGTATTTTCGATCGACCGATGGGATCTTCTGTAGTTCTCGATGCCCTAGTCCAGCCCGGAGCCACACTAAAAACTCCAAATTCTCCATTGCCAGGATCGGCAAAGAGCGGTACATACCAGCCAGGGCGAAGTTCCGGGGGAACCTCGGGTGAAAGCAATCTGCAAACCCCCGGACAACCCAAACCTACTTTGATTTTGCCGACTTTGCCGGCTGCGCCCCAACAGCCCGACAACTCCTCATTTTTCCCGAACGGGACAGGGCCTGCAATTGAGTCAAACCCGCCTCCGAATCAAAATTTGCCGCCGCGCATCTACCCCACTCAACCTCAAAATCCCAGCCGGGAACCAGAGCCATTTACAAAAGAGCCATTCATCAAAGAACCGTTTATTTCGCCCGCATCTCCCAGTCAAGAAGCAGTGCCGAGTCCCCAAAGCTATCTTCCCCCCAGGGCTGTATCTTTTGAAGTCGCACTCAAACAGCAGCCCACCTCAGCGATCGTTCCAGGTACCAGCAGCAAACGTTCCAAGCACCGGATCGCCCTGCCTCCTATAGCTGGGAGCATTGGTTAGCCGATGGGGGTCGGAACAACGAGCAGCCCGGGGGAGGATAGGGGCGGTAATGGGTGAACATCAAGATACTAGCGGCCAATTATTAACGACCGATTTACTGACAACCAATGATCAATGACCTACTACCGATGACAAATGTGTTTGCGATCGCGCTCAAGCAAAAGCAGTACAAAACCTATATCCTCTCCGACGAAACCGCTAACTCTACTCTAGAAGTTGTGCCGGAACGGGGCGGTATTGCCACTAGCTGGCTGGTTGAAGGCAAAGAAATCTTGTACTTGGACGCGGAACGGTTCGCCAATCCCGATCTGACTGTACGTGGCGGGATTCCCATCCTGTTTCCCATCTGCGGCAATCTCCCCGACAATACTTACGCCCACAAGGGAGTGCAGCGTCAGCTCAAACAGCACGGCTTTGCTCGAGACTTGCCTTGGACAATAGGCGAACAAGTTACGGAGGGTTGCGCCGCTCTTACGCTAATTCTCAATAGCTGTGACAAAACGCTGGCTGTTTATCCCTTTGATTTCCAAGTAGCCTTCACTTATCAGATTAAAGGCAATTCTTTGGAAATTTTTCAGCGATACACCAATCTGTCTGCTGAACCCATGCCGTTTTCTAGTGGTTTGCACCCCTACTTTTTGGCGACGGACAAATCAAAGCTGCGCTTTGAGATTCCGGGGATGCAGTACAGACATCAGAACACCAATCAAAAGGGTTACTTCACTGGGGTTTTTGACCCGACGTTGGATGAAATTGATGTTTCGTTTGACGAACTCACTGGTCTTGCTGCTACTGTCACTGACGCGGCCCAAGGCTTGCGGCTCACCCTCAGTTACAACTCCAGCTATGGGAAGTTGGTTTTCTGGACCGTGAAGGGCAAGGATTTTTACTGTTTGGAACCTTGGACTGCTCCTCGAAATGCCCTCAACACTGGCGAACACATGATTTATTTGCAGCCGGGAGCGACTTGCCAGATGCTGGTTCGCATGACTGCAAATTTTATTTAAAAAAGACTTGCTATTTCAAATGAGGGGTGCTACTATTAGAAATTGTGTGCGGTAACAATGTTTTCGCGGGTCGCTAGCTCAGCGGTAGAGCATTCGGCTTTTAACCGATTGGTCTCGGGTTCAAATCCCGGGCGACCCATAAAAAATATGTAAGTTGAGAATTTTGAGTTTTGAGTTGAATGCTCGGAACTCAAAATTTTGTTTTTTGAACTTTTAAGTAAATATGGAAAGATAGTGCGCGATCGGTGGCAAATTGTCTTAATATTATCGTAAGAATTGAGCTTGTCCAAAATTCACTGCCCAAAAATCACAAATAATTAGGAGGAATATCTATGGCGCTTGTACCTATGCGATTGCTGCTCGACCACGCGGCTGAAAATGGTTACGGCCTACCGGCTTACAACGTCAACAACATGGAGCAAATCCAAGCGATCATGCGCGCTGCTGACGAAACCAACAGCCCCGTGATTCTGCAAGCTTCTCGCGGCGCTCGCTCCTACGCTGGCGAAAATTTCCTGCGCCACTTGATTTTGGCAGCAGTTGAAACCTATCCTCACATTCCCATTTCCATGCACCAAGACCACGGCAATGCCCCCGGCACTTGCTATTCTGCCATGCGCCAAGGTTTCACCAGCGTGATGATGGACGGTTCTCTGGAAGCAGATGCTAAGACTCCCGCCAGCTACGAGTACAACGTTCAAGTTACTCGCGATGTGGTGAATGTTGCTCATTCGATCGGCGTTAGCGTTGAAGGCGAACTGGGTTGTTTGGGTTCTCTGGAAACAGGAATGGGCGAAGCAGAAGACGGTCACGGCTTTGAAGGTGCGCTTTCTCACGATCAGTTGCTGACAGATCCTGAACAAGCTGTTGATTTCGTCGAGCAAACCGGCGTTGATGCTCTAGCAGTTGCGATCGGCACTTCTCACGGCGCTTACAAGTTCACTCGCAAGCCGACTGGCGAAATTTTGGCAATCAGCCGCATTGAAGAAATTCACCGCCGCTTGCCGAATACTCACTTGGTGATGCACGGTTCTTCTTCTGTGCCCCAAGAATTGCTGGAAATTATCAACAGCAACGGCGGTAAAATCCGCGAAACCTACGGCGTACCTGTGGAAGAAATCCAAAAGGGCATCAAGTGCGGCGTTCGCAAGATCAATATCGATACTGACAACCGTTTGGCGATTACCGCTGCGGTGCGCGAAGCTTTGTTTGCCAAGCCCGATGAGTTTGACCCCCGCCACTTCTTGAAGCCGTCGATCAAGTATATGCAGAAGGTTTGTAGCGATCGTTATAACTCTTTCGGTTGCGCTGGTCACGGTACAAAGATTAAGCAAGTGTCTTTGGACGATTTTGCAGCTAAGTATGCTAAGGGCGAATTGAGCTCTTCTGCTAAGAAGACTGTGGCTGTTTAAGAATTTTAGGTTTTAGATTTTAGATTTGTCTGAAGTCTAAAGTTAGGATTGCCGGGTAGCTTTGAAGTTGCCCGGTTTTTGTTTCTGGACACAAACCAATAGAAGTGATATTGAAAACTGCGAGCGCTATAGCAGTTTCCCTATTTTTGATTACAATAAAGCTAATTTTCCTTGGAAATTCAACCGTTTGAATCAAAGGTGAACGAATGGCAAAGGTTATTGCAGTTACAGAAGCTATTAAAAGCCTTGCTGAGGCTGAATCAAGGTTGAATTTGAGCCGAACTGAGGATGAGGCTTTTTTTACAGAGTGGCAAGCCCAATTGCCAAGTCCCAGCGATTCTGAACAGACTGCTTTGGATACGCTACGACGTAGATTGCTGTATCATAGAGCCGATGGAGAGTTGTTAGAAGGGGCAGTGACATTGCTGGTGGCATCACCTTTGTTAGAATTGGCGGGATTCTACGATCCACCGTTTAGGATGAAGGCTGAAGCTGCGATCGAAATTACGATCGATGATGGGGAAGAAACCCTGCGGGGACGAATTGATATCTTGATTTTGCAGAATCAGCTTTGGGTAATGGTTTTGGAGTGTAAGAAGACTACGATATCGACGCGATCGGCATTACCCCAAGCATTAGCATACATGATGGCAAATCCTGATTTGGATAAACCGAGATTTGGTATGTTGACGAATGGCGATGATGTGTTGTTTGTGAAACTCAGGGCTCAACCTACACCCGAATACGGGTTATCGCGGGCATTTTCGATTTATACTGTGCGAAGTGAATTGCGATCGGCTTTTCAAGTCTTGAAGCATTTAGGGCAAGGTATTACTGGCGTCTAAGTTACGGTGAAGGACGCACAACACGAATCAGTTTACCTTGCAAAGATTCTTCGGGTGCATCTCAGTTTTGCACATATATCAAGTGGAAAGTTGACCATTGAGATAAGCACAGCGCAGAGAAAGGA
>NZ_JAUBRM010000224.1:0-1476 GCF_036701905.1 Microcoleus sp. MON2_D5 | reverse complement strand
AGTTAAGGCTCAAATAGTGGTAAATTAGGTATGGTGTCCAAAAATGGAGAGCAAGTAAGGTGCATCTCAAAGAATTCTCATTAGTATCTCCCAAAATCCCAAGTAAGGAGATATTCAAAGCCATAGAGATAGCAATCCCAGCCAGTGCAATTGAACAGGCGATTACTAAAACGAAGGTTGAAGAGAAACGTCATCGAACCCTGCCAGCACAACTGGTAGTGTGTCTGGTAATCGCCATGAGTCTGTGGTCGAAAGATTCAATGCGAGATGTACTAAAAAACCTGATTGATGGTCTTAATGAAGCATGGATAAAAATTGGTAAATATTGGCAATTTCCGTGTAAATCGGCAATTACTCAAGCCAGACAAAGATTAGGAGCAGGCGTGATGAGACAGTTGTTTCATTCATTAGTGCGACCAATGGCTACAGTTGAAACAGTAGGAGCTTTTATCCATGAACTAAGAGTCGTAGTGATAGATGGAACCTGCCTAGATATCCCAGATAGTGATGAAAATGCTAGGGTTTTCGGTCGTCCGGGTAGCCGTCCGGGTACGAGAGCGGCGTTCCCCAAAGCTAGATTAGTGATTTTAGTAGAGGCAGGAACACATTTAATCTTTGATGCCTTAATGTGTCCATATAAAATAGGAGAAAGAGTAAGAGCATTAAAGTTATTACGCTCAGTAACGCCGGGAATGTTATTGATGTGGGATAGAGGTTTACATTCTTACGCGATGGTAGAAGCCACATTCAGTAAAGGTTGTGAGTATTTGGGGCGAATTCCATCCAACGTTAAATTCTTAAACGAAACACAACTAGATGATGGTTCATATTTAAGTTGGATTTATCCATCTGGCAAGTTAAGAAAAAAAGGATTTAAGCCAATACAGGTAAGAGTAATCGAGTACATAATTGAGGCTACCGAACACCCAGCCACACAAATTAGATATCGTTTAATTACGAGCTTGTTGGACGCTGAAAAAATTCCAGCCCAGTCACTTGCTTGTGAATATCATCAACGTTGGGAAGTCGAGAATACTATTGATGAACTCAAAGTACATTTATTGGGACGAAAAACTCATATTCGGTCTCAAATACCGAAAGAAGTGGTACAAGAAATTTATGGTTTACTACTAGGACATTGGGCTGTACGGTCATTAATTTTTCAAGCTGCAAGCAGTGCAGGTGTTTCACCATTGCGTCTTTCTTTTACTGGAACATTACGAGTTATTCGTCGTGCTCTGCCAAAATTCCAGCGATTACAACCACAGGAACTTCCATTTTTTTTAATTGGTTAACTTGGGAGATATTTGACCAACTTCTACCTGAAAGGGTTCAGAGAAACAACCCAAGAGTTGTGAAAAAGCCTGTCTCAAAATTTCGCTCTAAACAAGTTAAACACAGAGGTACTGGAATAATAATGAATCCTCCTGTATTTATTGTTTTAAGCACTGCCTAGCCCTTAACTGAACCGTATTG
>NZ_JAUBRM010000223.1:0-1477 GCF_036701905.1 Microcoleus sp. MON2_D5 | reverse complement strand
TCCCCTTTCATTTATTATCAAACTTTCCTATTTTACCATAGAAATTCATATTTACATCTCAAATGGAATTGCTATAGTAGAATGATATTCCAGGCAAAATTATGAGTTAATTAGAATTTCATATGTTTATCAGGGAAATAAATCCTCTTTCGTCTAAATTGCTCGACTCGAATTTATCGCAAAAGCCGACATCATCAGGTACGTCACGCGTGCACATTGCCTCATATTAGCTTCGCAAGGAGTAAAAAAAGGAGAGTTAATGAATATTTTTCAAATAAGTTATAAGACCCTCTATAACTGGTTCAATCGGTGGGAATTAGAGGGAATGATAGGACTTTATAATAAACCAGGAAGAGGTTCTAAGCCACTATTTAACTCTTCGCAGAAAGCCCAAATTAAAGAAGGGGCTAAACAAGAGCCAAGGCAATTAAAAAATGTTAGCCAAAAAGTTCAAGAGACCTGGGGCATAACTCCCAGTACAAAAACAATTCAAAGAATACTAAAAACTCTAAACATGAGTTGGCATCTCCTTCGTAAAGGAGTTGCAGGAACGCCTCCAGCCCAGGAATATCAATAGAAAAAGGCGCAATTAGAAGAATTAAAGCAATTGGATGATCAGGGAAAAATTGATTTATATTACTTGGATGAAACGGGATGTTGTTTGATTCCTTGTGTCCCCTATGGCTGGCAGGATATCGGAGAATATTTAACAATTCCTAGTCGTCGTAGTCAGCGAATGAATGTACTAGGAATCATGAATCGAAATAACCATCTTGAAACTTATATTTCATCTCAAAGTATTAATTGCGATGTGGTTATTGCCTGTATTGATGCTTTTTTGCCCACAGTACATAAGCCAACGGTGATTGTCACAGATCAAGCTTCTATTCATACCAGTGATGCTATTGTTGACAAAATAGAAGAGTGGAAACAACGTAATATTACTCTTTTTGAGTTGCCTTCTTACTCACCTGAATTAAATTTAATTGAAATTTTATGGCTGTTTATTAAGTATGAATGGATTGAAATATCTGCTTACAAGAGTTGGGGAACTTTTGTTACATCTGTGGAAAAAATCCTGAAAGAATTTGGAGAAAACTATGTAATTAATTTTCTCTAGCTACTTAGTGGATATTTTTAATCGAATTCCTAACACTCGTATCTCACCGATTGCAGCCGAGTTTGCCCAAAAAATTATTGAATTCAATCAACACAGACTGCTTAACTTGAGGAAAACGCTACCGTGAAAACACACTCAACGCTTTTTTTGGCTTGGCAAGATCCAAACAGCCGTTCCTGGTTTCCCATTGGCAGGCTAACATTTGACGGAACCAACTACCAATTTACCTACACGCAAGGCGTTTTAGAAGCTCAACAGAAGTGCGGTTTTGAACCCTTGCCCGGGTGCATCTCAGTTTTGCACATATATCAAGTGGAAAGTTGACCATTGAGATAAGCACAGCGCAGAGAAAGGATA
>NZ_JAUBRM010000074.1:0-33166 GCF_036701905.1 Microcoleus sp. MON2_D5 | reverse complement strand
TAAAAGATTCATCGCCACGCTAGACAAAGCGAGATTAGCATCTTCCTCAGAAATGTTACTGCTGTCTACTAAGAGGGTGATCTTACTTTTGTCTGGGTGAGTTGCGATCGCCCTCACCACTCGTTCCACTTCTAAACCAAGAGACTCTTCTGGTTGCGACCAATCTGGAAAAATAATTAAGTTAATATCTTTCAAGTTTAAACGCCAGAGAGTTGCTGTATCAATCAACGCTGAACTCACCGCTTTCGCCATTTTTGACCAAGAGAACTTTTTAGCTTGTTCCAACCCAGCCGCAATTAATGAGTTGCGAACCTTCGGTTTTTGGATCTCGCAAAGTGCATCTGTTAACCCCTCAACATCCTCCTCATTCACATATAAAGCTGCTTCTCCGGCCACTTCAGGAATCGAGGCATTAGGACAAGTGATAACGGGACAACCGCAGGAAATAGCTTCTAGCACAGGTAAACCAAATCCTTCATACTTGGATGGATAAACCAATGCAACAGCACCAGCATAAGCTAATCTCAACTCCTCGTCATTTAGCTGAAGCTTATGAACTACAGTACCTAAAGTGTAATTTCTCAATTCTCCTTCTAATACAACTCCACTCCCCGTACATACTATTTCAAAGCCTTGTTTGCTCGCAAGTTGAGCAAAAGCTTTGAAGAACAAGATACTATTTTTATAATCCGCAGCCCCACCTACTGAAATAAAATAGGGTTTTGAGATCCCATACTTATTTGTAAAACCCTTAATATCTTCTTGACTTGCCGGTGAAAAAAGACTTTTTACCCCACACATAGCTACACTTACAGACTTATGAGCAATTTCTGGAAAAACCTTTATTAAGTCGCGGGCTGTGTTTTCAGAAATAGCAATATAAGCTAAAGCATGGCGGATAGCATGATGTTTCTCCTTCCACATTGATTCATTCAAATTTGCTCCCAGCACTTCGGGAATCATGTCATAGGCCATGAATACAGAGGGAGTGGATAAAGGTGTTGTGTAGTAAGTGGATATAAATAAGTCTGCACCAGTTTCATCACATACTTGCTGTAACATTTCCCGATCTGCATCTGTTTTACTGTAGTCATAAGCAGGCACAGTGCAATACCTAATTCCCGCAATTTTGGGCGATGTTCCCACCCTATCCAATACAATTATATGCTTGGAAAAACCATTTTCCGCCCATTCTTCTAGCAGCGACCTCCAAACGCGGGCAATTCCTGTTCTGTACATTTGAAAGAATACACCGTCAACCAGTATTGTTAACCCGCCTTGCGAGTCGCCGTCCTCTTCTATTTCCGCAGGCTGTATCTTTGCTTCTTGTTGAATATGAGTAATTTTGCTAACAGCTTTTAAGAAGTCATTCTGTAAAAGCGAGGCTTTATTAACCGCTGCTAATTCTCCTTTTGCCAATTGCTCAAATAACTCTTCCGGCAATTGTTTTTCTGTTAGTAAATGCAAAGATGAACCATTCGAGTAGAAATTGAGATTAAACTTGGCAGCAAGGATGGAAAGAGATTTAGCTGTATAAAGAGAAACGTGCTGACCTTCGTGCAGCACGTAGTACCACCACTCATCAGGTTTAGGATTGCTTTCGGGCAGCAATTCTGTACTAAATAAAATATTTCGGGAAATTTTTAACAAATTTTCCAGCTCATATATGGGGTGAACCAGATGCTCAAATACTTCAAATGCCGTCACTAATTCAAATTGGTTATTTGCGGCTGCACGAATCTCAAATCCTTGAGCAAATATATTTTGACAAAACTTGTCTAGCCAGTAAAAGTCAAATCCCGCATCTCTCATCAGCCTGACAAATAAACCGTAGCCACCGCCGTAATCGAGAAATCTTGCTTGATGATTAAAGAAGTTAAATAATAAATTTTTGGTTATTTGTGAAAATGACAAATTTCTGAACGCTAAGCCTACATCACTGCTTGCTATGGGCTGAAAATAAGCTTCGTCTAGCCAGTATGGTTCTTCGGTTTGAACAAATCCGCAGTTTGAACATTGAAAATAATCAACATCATATTTACCCATAACTTTACCAGGGGCAAAATGATGGGAATCTGATTCGCAAACTTTACATTTCAGCGGCATATTATCTAGTAAATTCTTAACTTTAGGAAGTAGATATTGATGATTCCATCGTTCTATAGTTAGCTGTCTAATATCTGGCAAATAAAAATGGGGCATTCCATCTTTCTCATTTACTGAGCTATAGATGCGAACCTTTTCTTGTCTCTGCGATTCACTTTTAATTAATAAGTCTAAATGATAAACGCACAAGTCTAACAATGTTTCGCCCGGTTTCGTAAGTCCGTGAATGCCCTCGTGAATTGGACGGCTATAAGCTAGAGATTGGTTATATCTAAATATCCGGTGCTGCCAGTCGGGATAATGAGGAGCGCTTGATACATAATGATTTTTGCTAAAGGGACTAATCCATTTACGAGTAATCCAAAAGTTATCGGTATCTAGTTGAGTACCATTAGCTTTTAGATAACGTAAAAATTCTAGAGTTTTCAGGTCAATAAATTCATCTGCATCGATAATAAAAACCCAATCACTCTTAACTTCTTTCAAAGACACATTCCGCTGATCCGAAAAATTGCCTGTCCACGCGGAGTGTATAACTTTGGCTCCATAACGCAAGGCAATTTGGCAGGTGGAGTCGGTACTGCCACCGTCAACCACTATTAGCTCGTCATAAACACCATTAAGAGATTCGAGGGCAAGAGCCAAAGTTTTCTCAGCGTTTTGAACAATCATGCAAACCGAAAGACTTTCAATTGGCGACCCGGACAACTCACTGCTGACTTGAACAGGCTTGTGATTATAAACCTGATGTTTGGTTTGAGCGATAGAAGGGTTATGGTCATTTTTTAATTGAGCCTTATGTTGCTCACTGAGGCTTGTTATTGATTTTTCTGAAATATTTTCTTTCGTCTTATTTTCTGGTTTCTCCAGCACTGCAAAAATACCGTTGTTAGCAAACTGAGTTCGGCCCGGATAAAGTTTTTCTAAAGTTTCTTGAGTATTTTTTTCTATTGGGATTAAACCAATAGCTTCTAGGCGCTTTACTATGAATGAACTTTGGTTGATAAATTCCACATAATCTTCAGTAAAAAACCGATTAATGTGGGGAGAGTTGTACACATAATGTGTGATAGCATCTGCTGTTTCCTTATCGGTATGCTGATACAAGTAACGGCCTAGTTCTGGGGGTCTCATCAGTAAATGTCCCCACGGCGGAATCGGAGAATTCTGAAAGTTGAAAGTTTTTCCCTGGTTAGGTTCAGTTATTGGGGGTAAGTAATGGCCATCATCAGCTGACCAAATGGGTGTAAATATAGAAAATAGCTGACCTCCGGGCTTCAGAGCCAAAAACATTTTTTCTAACGCTAAAGGAAATTTATGGATGTGTTCAAAAGCAGCGATTGAGAAAATTAAATCGTATTTTTGGTAGTACGCGGGAGGTAATTCTTCGATGTAGCCAGCAAAAAAGTTATAATTACTCAACTCTCTCTCGGTAAAACCAAAAGCAGAATAGTCTACTTTGCCAAGCTTAGAGCCTTCAGCAGCACTGGCAACTCTATCTAGGTAAACTTCAAAATCAGGGGCTTCTAGGGCCGACCATGATTTAACATTTAGATAATCTAGTACAAACTCTTTAGGTAAGCTTCCTCCTACTTCGAGAACATCCTTACCTTCAAATCCCACCAATTGTTGACACCAGTGAGCAAAGGGAACGTGATAGCTGAGGTTGAACTTTGCTTGACACTCTGAGATATTAGATTCAGTTAATTTTTGAGTCATCTATTAACCTCCGTTCCTACCTTAAATTTTAACTATTAGCTCTATTTTTTTCCTTCCTTTTGCTGTCGCACCTGCCCCAACAGCGCCTTATAATCAGCTCTGTTAGGATTTAGCTTCACCAACTTCTCCAAAGGCTCGATCGCGCCCACCTTATTATTCATCTGCAACCGCACATTTGCCAACCCCTCCAGAGCCGTCTGATTCTGCGGTTCCCGCTGCAAAACCGCCTGATATCCCCGTTCCTGGGCCGCCAGCAAAGATTCCTGAGAAACTGCTACCGGAGCAGATTTTTGCTGGTGCTGGCTGCTCAAACCGCTACTGAACAGACTCACAACACCAAAAATCGCAGAACCACCAAACGAAACCATTGATACTAGGGCAAAAATCTGCTTAATTCGATCGCCCTTATTAACTGGACGAGGGCTAGATTTTTTCTGTGTGCTTTCCATTGCTAACTCTTGGTATCGCTATTTTCCAGGCACTCAAGAAGCGCCTATATCTAGATTGCCCAAGTTCGATCGCAAAACGATCGCCCTTCGCCATTTAAAATTTGAGACACATTCTAGCCTACTACACAAAACCTGAGATTGGTCAACACCCTTTAGGTAACAATAACACGCGGGCGATTGAGATCGGTGAAGCGCGATCGCACCCTGACTTTTTAGCCGTTACTCTCAGGCAATTGACCAAACCGATCCCGGTAACGCGCTAGCAAAGATTCGAGTTCAGCAGCACGCTGGCGTTCCGCTTCTTGTGCTGAGGGTAATTCATCAGGAAGCAGTAATTTTTATCGATTATCTTCCCGATAAAAACCCATGACTTTTCCATTTATTTATAAACGGAGTTGCAACACTTCACTGCGAGTGTCAGTAATTAATTGATAGGTATCTTCCTGTTGGTAGTATTGAGATCGATCGCCCTTTTGAATTCCTTAATTGCCTCAACATGACTCGGCATATTAACACACCTGACGAGTAAACCAATATCGAGTTCCGGGAGCAATTGGGAAGTCGCAATCTCTTCGTATCCTTGCTGTCGGAGAGCATACAGAGACAGTCGGCTGTTTTCCCAAAACCCGAATTCAGGGATTTGCAGGCGTTTGTAAGCCTCTAGCTCATCAATTCCGCCGCTAGTGACGACTACTTCGAGCGCTAAATCGGGACGTTCTCTGTCAGCACCCAATTCGTAAGACTTGTCTGCTTCACACTTCACCAGTCGCGATTCATTTTCTAAAGTCAGAGACTCCGTAGGGGTGAAATCGATTCCTGCCGGCATCATGTAAGTTTCTACCAACGCACCGATACGTCCCTTGGCTGTTTCGTGTTTTCTTCCATGCCTTTTCTGAATCTCCAGTATCCCATCTAAAAAGGACAGCCGAACCCCTGGAATATACAGCATCGGTTCTAAGGTTTTGAATTGTTCCTACGTTAAGCCTGGAAATAGCAACGGCCGCTCTAATTGTTCTTCTAATGTTGTTGCAGTCATCCCCATCGCTCCTTAATTGTGGTTGTTTTAAATCTCAAACGTCCTTGCTGACTCGATTGTGCAATCCAAATGGGATTGGATTAAGGGCCGAAAGGTCGATCGACATCCCACACCTTCAAATGCCATCAGGATCGATACCCTGACTTCTTAAGTATGCCATTAGTCGATCGGCCCTCTGGCGTTCCTCTTCCGCCCTCTGGCGTTCCTGTTCCACCCGTTCGGCACCCCACAGCAGCAAATTGCCATTCTCATCCCACCAGCGCAACCAATAACCCGTTCTCTGAGATTTTTCACCTTCCCAAACCCCCAGAAATAAACCCATTGATTCTATCCAGAATCGCTGATTAGCATCCGCTTCTTGCAGTTCGTATTCTCCCGAGTTCGAGAGTCTGTACACTTCCAATACTCCCGAGTTAGGTTCAAAAATTACATAAATCGGTACTTGCAAAATTCGCTCGTAAAACCGCCAGTTTCCGTAAGGATATGTCGGTTTATTTGAATATTCACTACCGTCAGTATCCGATAAAAATTCCATCACTACTGCGGGTACTTCTCCCTCTGCATTGGGCGTATAACTGCGGCGAACTTCTCCTGGTTCTGCTGGCAATACCGAGGGAACGTAGACCCAATCTGGGGCTTTTACTACTGTTTTGTCGTTGACTTTGGCACACAGTCCAAAATTGGAAGCTATTAGCATTGAAGCTAGGATAAATCCTGCGAGATCCAAGGCTTCTCGCAGAGCTGCGGCTAAAAGTGGTTGGTCGATGTTTTCCACGGGATCGTCGGGTAATTTAAAGTCATCTGGCAATTTTTCCCAAGTTACAGTATACTGGTTTTGGGTTTCAGCCGATTTCGATAATGTTTGCGTCATTGGTTTTCCTTGTTGAGATTGAAATGGTTTTTTGTTAATAGGATTGGTACAATAAGTTTAATGGCGGAGTGTGCAGGGCGCACCTTACTAACTAGCTGTAATCGGGGTGTGAATTGCGCCCCTTACTAACTAGAGGAAGTCGCCGCTTTTGCAATGGCGGTTATTCAATAATACCCTGTTTTAAGGGGTATTTTCGGGAGCCACTGGTTCTGCTGACCTTGCAGTTTGAGAAGGTATAACAGGCAATTTTTGCTGTTTGTGCAAGCGAGGAAATCCCGGCTCTACTGATTGATTGCTGGCAGGTGTACTCACATTTACTTTTTCAGAGAGGGGAGCTAATGTTTGAGTCACTTTAACTTGGTGTCGTAGTTGTTCGGTCGAACCCAATAAGCCTCCCAATCCGTTGAACAACCTGCGAATGTTGTTGCGGAAAGCCGGATCTCCTGTCAAATCATCCACGTCGGAAGTAATTTTCTGCACGTTCTGAAATGTAGCTCGTGCAGAATCTAGAGTTTGCTGCAATAATAGCAAAGTGGCGGGATTGTTTACCTGGTTTGATAAATCTCGCAAACTACCAGAAGCTTGGGCAGCATTCGCTGATAAAACTTCTAAATTGTTCAGCAATTGTCCTTGGTTGATTCGATTAATTGTCGGACTCAAACTGCTGACAGCTACCTGCAGTTCCTGACTGCTTTGATTGATGTTATTCAGAGTTGAGACTAAACTGGCGCGGTTGGTTGTTACTAAAGAATTGACTTGGTTTGCTGTTAATGTAATTTGATTGGCTGCTTGAGTTACTGAATTAGCAGAATTTATCGCAGCGGCAGATACGGCTTTTGTAGAAGTGTCCGCCGTAGCTGCTACTTTAGAAACATCAGCGGCGACTGCTGATATTTCCGTCGTGAGCGATTGATTTAAGGTGCTTGCTTCTCCCTTTAATGATTGATTTAAACTGCGGGCTTCCCCCTTTAATGATTGATTTAAACTGCGGGCTTCCCCCTTTAATGATTGATTTAAACTTCCTATTTCGGTTTTTACAGATTGATTTAAGCTTCCAATGTCTCCCCTTACAGATTGATTTAAAGTTTTTATTTCCGCTTGGGCAGTTTTAGTTAAACTCGATAAATCTTGAGTGAGTTTAGCTGCACCTTTAGCTGTGTTGGCTGTATTCTCGGCAAGAGATTTAATATTGTTAAACAGCGCGGGGTCAGTGTAGAAATTAGCTAGGCGGACTGTGGATCGAATAAGTTCGTCGATAGTGACTCCAGCTTGACCTTTTAAGCGCGAATTGTTGCAGATAATCTCAGGGGGACAGTCGGCACTAACGGGATTGGCGGTAAGTAACGATTCTGGCAAAATCGAGTTGGGGGTAATGTCGATCGACGATTCGCCAATTAAACCGGATTTATTCGCTTCGATCGTAACATCCCGGGGAATCACTAAAGTACCGGGGGCAATCTCCAGCGTCACGTCTACGCCGTTGGAACCCGGTTGGAGGGCGGTAATTTTACCGACTGCAACCCCACGATACCTGATGGGCGTGCCTATTTGCATTCCTTGGGCGCTGCCAAATTCTACGGCGAATTTGTAGCTGCGGTTTCCTAGCTGCACGCCCCGCAGCCACAGCACTAAGCCGCCAAATAAACCGATTCCTACTAAAATTAAGAGCCCGACAGAACCTTCTCTTACAGTTCGCGATCGCATATTACCTCCTTAGTCATTGGTCATTAGTTATGGGTTATTAGTTATGGGTTATTAGTTATGGGTTATTAGTCATTGAGCATCATTTTTAGGGGATGACCCGATAGATTGTAGGTATGAGTTTAATTGAGTGGGCTAAGTCATTAATGATTGCTGTGAATGTATTTACTTGTTGAACGTTTAAAAGGTTTCGAGTGTAAGCTCGTCTCAACCAGCGTTGACTTTCATATAAAGAACCTCTAGCTATCTTGACAAAGCGTCTGTTGTCTTGATAAGTGCCTCGTCCCACTCCTTCTGCTATGTTAGCACCGATGCTATCGGCTGAACGGACAATTTGTTTGCCGATCGTATCTTTGGCAAATGGCTCCCAAGTCTTAACAGTTTGCCAAATTTCATCTGCTAGTCGTTATGATAATTTATAAACTCGCAATTTCTGAAAATTTTTTGTTGCCATATTACCCTCGACATTAATGACTGCTGACTAATGGCTCATGAAAATTGACTAATAACAATTGACTATCCAAGCGCTGGAATTGGCCCAGTAACACTGCCGCTAAAAAATTGTCTGATCAGTAAATTATCTGTCGATGCAATGTCATTGACAGTTCCCTCCCACTGCACTTTGCCTCGATAGAGAAACACGATGCGATCGGCAGTGCGGCGGATGGTACTGTCTTGGTGAGTGACGATCGCATAAGTGCTGCAAACACCGTTAGCCGCCTGCAACTCACGGATTAAATCTTCAATTACCGTCGAAGCGATCGGATCTAAACCCGCCGTCGGTTCGTCGTACAGCAAAACCTCTGGATTATCCCTGTCATTATCAGGATTCGCCATGATAGCGCGGGCAAAACTTACCCGCTTCCTCATTCCCCCAGACAACTGCGCCGGATAGCGTTCGCCAATTCGCGGCAAACCCACCATCTCCAACTTTTCCTCCACCAATTCCCGAATGCGGCGGCGCGGCAGCTTAGAATGCTGGTAAAGTAAAAAACCGACATTCTCCTCCACCGTCAGCGAATCAAACAAAGCCGCTTGCTGAAAAACCATCCCAATTCCGATCGGATCTGCCACGTCGTCCACCCATCCGACCCTGCGCTGTCCCTGAACAAAAACCTCACCGGCATCCGGGGCCAACAAACCCGCAATTATCCGCAGAATCGTAGATTTCCCCGTCCCGGAAGGGCCAATAATTGCCAGGGCCTCTCCCCGATAAATCCTCAGATCGACTCGATCGAGGATCGGGTTCTGGCCGAAGGACTTACTTACCCCCTTGAGTTCGATTAGTGGCTCTGCCATAGGATGTTATCAATAAGTTGTGAGTCCTCAGTCATCAGTCTACCTAATGACTCATGACTCATGACTAATCACTCATTACTTAAATTGACTGCCAGAATCAAAACTCTCTTGTATTGTAAATTTGTCCGGTCGAGCTGTTCCAATACCCTTAAGACTAATTAACCATGTCAATTAGTTCACTTCCTAAAGCCCTCCGCGTCTTGGCTAAAGCCAAGCAGGTTTTTGCCCAATCCAGAAATCCTTACCCCCCTTCTTTGCGGAACGGGCGAGTTCACCAGTGGTTTAAGTGGTTAGCCCCCGGACTGTTAGTGAAACGGTGGCTGCTGATTAGTGCTAGCGGCGTGGTACTTGCCACTTTGGGTTTAGCGATTTGGACTGGGATGACTCCCATTTTCTTCTTATTGCAATTGTTGAGAAATTTTTTGGCGTGGATTGCGGAAGTTATTCCCAATTACGTGTCGGGGCCGATCATCATTGCTGGCGGGATTTTGTTAATTCTGTGGGGTCAAACTCGCAGTTTGAACTCTATTACTCAAGTGCTGATGCCCGAAGGGAATGAGGAATTGGTCGATCGACTCCTCAACCACCGTCGCTTGCACCGCGGCCCGAAAATTGTGGCACTTGGGGGCGGTACGGGCCTTTCTAATTTGCTCAGGGGATTGAAGGATTACAGCGCCAAAATCACTGCTATTGTCACGGTGGCGGATGATGGCGGGTCTTCCGGGCGGCTGCGGCGGGAAATTGGGGTATTGCCGCCGGGGGACATTCGCAATTGTTTGGCTGCTTTGGCAGATGAGGAAAAGTTATTGACTGAGTTATTTCAATATCGTTTCCGGGCTGGCGACGGTTTGGTGGGTCACAGTTTTGGGAATTTGTTTTTGACGGCGATGAGCGATATTGCTGGAGATTTGGAACAGGCGATCGCGGCGAGTTCTAAAGTTTTAGCAGTGAGGGGAGAGGTGCTGCCGGCTACTCTGAGCGATGTTTCTTTGTGGGCAGAACTCGCTGACGGCCGCAGGATTGAGGGGGAGTCCAGCATTACAAAAGCTAACGGGCAAATCCTCAAAATAGGCTGTAATCCTGCTAATCCTCCGGCATTACCTAGGGCTGTGGAAGGTCTTCGGGAAGCGGATTTTATTATTATTGGGCCGGGGAGTCTTTATACGAGTGTCATTCCGAATTTGTTGGTGCCGGAAATTGCTGATGCGATCGCCAACAGCGAAGTTCCGCGAATTTATGTGTGCAATATTATGACTCAGCCGGGGGAAACTGACGGATACAGTGTTGCAGACCACATTCGGGCGATCGACCGCGCTTGCGGCCGGCCGCTGTTCGATGCTGTAGTAGTTCAAGGAAAAGTCCCTTCTGCAAAGGCTTTGATCCGCTATTCTCAGGAGAATTCTTATCCGGTTGTCCTCGATCGAGAAGCCGTGACGCAATTGGGGCGACGAGTTGTCATCGCCAATGTCATGGATGAAGATGAAAATACGGGTTTAATTCGCCACAATTCGCAAAGGTTGGCGGGGATGTTGCTGCGTTGGTACGGCCGCGCGCAGAACATTTAAGCTGCTGACTGCTGAATGTTCAATGTTGAATGTTTACTGTTTACTAATGTTATTAGTTATTAGTTATTGGCCGCCAGCGAGTATCAAATAACAAATAACGAATAATAAATGACTAATGACTAATTATTGAAATGAAAACTTTGCTTCCCGATTCTGAGGCTACGCGCAAGTTTGGTGTTGCGTTAGGTCGATCGCTCCCCGCCGGCACTGTAATCTTATTACAAGGAGATTTAGGTGCGGGCAAAACTACCTTGGTTCAAGGCATCGCTGAAGGTTTAGGAATCTCAGACTCGATCGAAAGTCCTACTTTCACGCTGATTAACGAGTATTTTGGAGGGCGAATTCCGCTGTATCATCTAGATTTGTATCGACTGGAACCCGAAGAAGTGGAGGCTTTGTACTTAGAAAGTTATTGGGACGGGTTAGAAATGGATTTGGGAATTGTGGCGATCGAATGGGCGGAAAGATTGCAGTACAAACCAGAAAATTATTTGCAAATTTCTTTAAGTTATCTCGATAACGGGCGGCAAGCTGAAGTAATTGGTAATGGCGAGTTATTGGATTGGCAATTGGAAATTTGAGAAAAGGCCATTCCCTACCCTTCGGGAACCTCTGCGGGAAGATAGCTTCGCTCGCGCGTACTTACTGCGGACGGTTGACACGAATCAATTTGCCTCTCAAACTTTCTTCACCAGCAATAGCATCATTGATGCGTATTGCCCACATTTCTACATTCCGATTTTTGGTGCAAACAATAATACCAGAGTGGTCGGGCTGTCGGTTGTGCAGTCCGATAAAATCAAACCGATTTAATGTCAAAACAGCTCTATCTTTGCTTATAGCAAATGCTAGCACCTCTGCATCTGGAATCCCAAGTCCTGCTTTTCCTGCTTCCTGAACAGTCAGGATATTGTGACCAAAAGCGCGCAGCAATTGCACAACGGGCAAAGGAAATTGTTCGTCTGCATACAAATTCAGCATGACTCAGGCTTCCTCATTCTTGCAGATTGCTTCTTCGATTTCCTCCAGATGTGCATCAGCATAAGTCCAAACATTGACTAGATCGGCAGCGCTTAGATGGGGATAAAATTGTAGAAGTTCAGAATCGCTTGAACCTTCACGGCGAAAACTTTCAAGCAGCCAAACTGGGATGCGAGTTTTGGCAATGCAAGCATCGCCACCACACACGTCGGGAGTTTTGGTAATTCCTGGCCAGCTATTACTTAAACTTTGGGTTAAAAGCCGGATGGCTTCAGCTTTCTCAGTCGGAGTTAAGGCCAGGAGTTGTGTTTCTAGTTCTTGAAGAAGCATGGGTAAAATCGCCTTTGCGATGCAGGAATACCCAATTATAACACTTGAGTTAAATTCATGCTTACTCAGCGTCAAATGTCAAGGCTTCTCCCCTCACATTTGTATCCAATTTACCATTTTCAAAAACAACTTTTCCTCCAACAACAGTCACAACTGGCCACCCAGTCAAACTCCAACCTTCAAAGGAACTCCAGCCGCACTTGCTCGCCATCTCTGCTCCGACCACCGGGCGGTAGTTCTCCAAATCAACTAAGACTAAATCGGCGTCAAAACCCGGAGCAATCGCCCCTTTGTTGGGAATCTTATAAGCCTTAGCAACGGCTGCCGACATCCAATTAGCAACTTGCGCCACTGTACATCTTCCCTCTACTGCTTGCGTCAGCATCAAAGGCAAAGAAGTTTCGACTCCGGGCATTCCAGACGGCGTATTTGGATATTCTTGAGCTTTTTCTGCTAATGTGTGCGGCGCGTGATCCGTGGCGATAAAATCAATTACGCCGTCGAGTAAAGCTTGCCAAAGTATTTCGTTATCGCGGGGCTCGCGCAAAGGCGGATTCATCTGAGCTAAACTGCCAATTTTTTGATAGGCGCTGGTATTTAACAACAAATGCTGCGGCGTAACTTCTGCTGTCACCCAACTCGGTTTTTCCTGGCGCAAAAACTCAGCTTCATCCCCCGTTGAAAGGTGCAGAATGTGCAGTCGGCGCTGATATTTATTAGAAAGTTTTACTGCTAGTTGAGTTGCCAATAAAGCTGCTTGATTGTCTTGAATTTGCGAGTGCACGGCAACATCGGAAATCCCGGCAAATTCCTGACGCCTCTGATTGATTCTAGCTTGGTCTTCTGCGTGCACGGCAATTAGTCGATCGCCCTTGGCAAAAATCGCCTCTAAAGTTGCTTCTCCATCGACCAAAAGCTGCCCGTGCATCGAACCCATAAACACCTTAATTCCCGGAGTCGGATTCGCATTCAACAAATCCGGCAAATTCTCGGGCGTTGCACCAATAAAAAAGCCGTAATTCACCAAACACTTCTCGGCAGCACGACTTAGTTTATCATCTAAGGCAGCTTGGGTTGTGGTCAGAGGTCGCGTATTCGGCATTTCCAGAAACGATGTCACGCCGCCTTTAGCGCAAGCACAGCTAGCGGTAAATAAGTCTTCCTTGTGTTCTAAACCCGGTTCCCGGAAGTGTACCTGGGGATCAATTACTCCGGGTAACAGAGTTAAGCCTTTCGCATCTATTTCTCGATCGCCCGATTCGACAATTTCCGCAGCAACCTTGACAATTTGGCGATCGCAGATTTGCACATCTCCTACCAAAAACTCACCATTGGGCAAAAGAATGCGAGCGCGACGGATTAACAAACTTGATTTGGGAGTCATAAGATACCATTAATTGAGTAAACAGCGTGCTAGCATGGAAGCATTATTAAGTTTATAATTCGTATCCAGCTCAGTCACTACAATACCCTATGACTCGTCTAGACAAGTCAGCCGACGAAAAACCCCCGCAAGACACCGAAAATCCTTGGATCGAAGGAATTAAGACGATCGGCTTAGCAGCATTTTTAGCCTTTGGTATCCGCACCCTGGTTGCCGAAGCACGCTACATTCCCACCGGCTCGATGCTCCCAACCTTACAAATTAACGATCGATTAATTATAGATAAGGTAAGCTATCGATTCCAAGAGCCCCAGCGAGGAGATATTATCGTATTTATGCCTCCTGACCCGGCTAGTTTGTGTACGGGACAGCCGCCACCGATCAAAGATGCCTATATCAAGCGAGTGATCGGACTGCCGGGGGACAATGTGGAAGTCAAAGAGGGAAAAGTTTTTATTAACAAGCAGCCGCTACAGGAAAAATATATTGAAGAAATTCCGCAGTATCCCTACGGGCCTGTAGTTGTAGCTCCAAATTCTTACTTGGTGCTCGGCGACAACCGCAACGCAAGCTGTGACAGCCATTATTGGGGCTTTGTGCCCAAGCAAAATATCATCGGTAGGGCAATTGTCCGTTTTTGGCCACTCAACCGCACAGGTTCGATCGACCCCACGCCCCTTTATCCCGCTAAAAATTAGCTACAACCTTCAGTAGGGTGCGCTAGGCGCACCTTACTACTACAGATTAATGAAGGTCAAAATTTAAAACTTGCTTAACTTCCGATCGTGCTGCCATTCCAGCAGATTTAGTACGACGTTTCGCGATCGAGAACTTTCACAACTTTGTTATACATCTCCTCAGCTTGTTGCGGCGAATTGCCGATACTCGTCACTCCCAATTTGCCAAACTCCGACAAACAACCCATTAAATGAAACACACTGCCCGTCTCTGTACCGCTGTCAAAGTGCAGTTGATTGTCAGCAATAATATCCATCAAATCGTTCGGTAATAACCCCCGATAGCGCTCTTTTTTCAAATTGTCCGAAGCGACATAATATTTCGGACGGCCCTGCTGGCTGTAAAATAATCCTGTCGAACGTTCGTACCGACCATTTGTTAACAGCTTCAGCGCCATAAACGGATGAGTTGTGCCTCCTTTCCGCAAGTTAATTTCTATTGCTTGCATATCCCATTTGCCATCGGATTGCTTTACCGCGAGAAAATCTACTCCAAATCTCTCTAAAGCCCCTTTTTTAGCTAAGTTTTGCCCTACTTTCCATCCCAATTCCTGCAACGCTATTCGATAAGATTCGTCCGCCGGAAATTGGCAACCCAAGAAAATTTGACCGTCTGGGCCTCCTAAAATTTGGTCGTGGGTTGAGAGAATTTCTACTTGGCCGCTGGGGACAATTCTGCCTTGAACGCTGGGCGAGAACTTTTCTTCTCCTTCGATAAAAGCTTCGGCAATTGCCCCTAATTCGGGAATGCGGCTGCTAAAATTTTCCCAGGTTTCGCCCGTTGCTTGAAAGCGCAAATTATGGAAGTGATCGCCAATTGCCTTCGCTCTTTCTGTAGGCGCTTTACCTGCGAGGGGCTTCAGATCTAAAATTGCATTTCCTTCCCCCGAAAAACCTTCATTTAACTTAATTACGATCCGTTGCAAATGCGGCTGCCGTGCCCACAACTCGGCCGCAGCTTCCGCTAAATCTTCCGCATTCCAAACCAACTCGGAACCGTCAGGATAAGGCACGCCACATTCTTTAAAAATTTGCCTGCTACCGCTTTTTGTTCCCCAGTATAACAGATCGGGATCGCTGGCCCACAAAGGAATCCCCAATTTAACAGATAACTCGCGTTCTAAGGGCGTTGAGTTATAACAAACCATATAAGATTTTGTCGGCCGCACTGCTTGACGAATGCGCTCCATCAAGCGGGGACGATCTAAAATTTTCTGGGTGAGGGATTTGGCAGAAGCATCGTAAGCACTGAACAGCAAAAGCCGATCGCGCGCGTGAGAAAACGGAATTCCCGGCAGCAATTGCAGGTAATAATCCACAATCATGGGGTGCAAGGGCTCGGAGGTAATGTAAATTAAGCGCGTGCGGGGATTTCGCAGGCGAATCAATGAAAATAAATGCCGCTCTTCGTAGTGGTAAGCACCCTCAACTTTCTGCATTTCTTGCTGATCTAAGCTGAGAGAAGGAATGATAATAATGTCACAATCTCCGCTGTCGAATTCTTCGACTGCTCGCCAACGTTCGCGTAATTCTGTCTGAAGATTGCGAAATTGCTGTGCGGATTCGGAAGATGAATTATTTAACTCTTGCATTGCGTTTTATCCTAAGTATTCAAATAATTATTGCTGATAATGTCAAGTGCGTCACCCCAAATACCTGAGACAACTCCCACAGTTTTTTTTCGGACGCACCTTACCGGGAATAGGGACAAAAATGCCCAAATAGTGATTTAACGTGCGTCAGTCCAAATATTTGAGGCAACTCAAACAGTTTTTTCGGACGTACCCTACCCGGGACGATCGTCCATTTCTGTCAAGCTGCTCTAAGAAGCTCGCCGCGCTCGAAAAAGTCTGGCATACTCCAAAATTGGCTCTAAGCGGCGTTGATTTTGCTTGAGTGCCGATCGCAATTTTTCCGAAGGGCGGAACACCAGGGGAGCCGAATATTTGTTCAGCATCTCCATATCTGGCGACTGGCTCAGCAGCATCAGCCTCACGTCTTTGTCGAGCAAATAACTCAGAGAAAGCAAATCTCCCATGTTCGTAAAATCGTTGCCGCGATCGCTAATTACAATTGTATCTTTAATGGAGCGATTAGCTATCACCTCTTTGTTAATAATTTTCGCAACTTCAGCATTAAAATAGCTCAAGTCTTTGCTCCACCAAGTATCAGAAAAAGCGCTAACTGTACAGGAGGCTACACTTGCTGTAAATACCAAGGCTAAAATGACTTGCCACAACCGCTGCTGAGTTTTCACGTTACTCGCGAGCAAGTAAGCAAATGCTAGCTGCACTCCCGGAAAGCAGGAAATCAGATAGCGGCTGACGGCAGAACGTTTGCCACCTAGGATTAGATCCGGTAATGCCAGTATCAAAAAAGGTACCAAAATTGATGTTACAATAAACAGCCAAGTAGAAGTGCTAACCCTGCGACAGATTGTGTAAAGGGCTGCCGCAATTAACAGCAAAAATGGCAATCTTAGCAGATAAGTCCAAATATTATCAAACCCGAAGTCGAAGTCAAAAAATAAGGCTGTAAAGCTGAGTGTCCACAATTTGACAAGATACAGCCAACCCGGAGATACTCGCGTCCAATCTGTCGTAGCTGATGCTCGTTCCAGGTTTGTCGCCAGCACGTAAATCCAGGGGATATACAATATTAAAGCTGCTGTTACTGCTAAGAAAAATTGGGAATTAGTTACGTGACCTGGCAATTTTGTTTTTTTGACAAACAACCAGTAAGAAATTATAAAAACTCCGTGTCCAATGAGTGTTAAACTGAAGAAAGGGTGAGTGTAGAAACCAAGGGCGATCGCCAGCGAGTAAAATACCCAATCTTGCCAACCCCGCAACCGCACTGCTCTTAGCAGCAGCCAACTGCTGCCAATAACTGTCGCTGTCAGCAAACTGTACTGCCTTGCTGTCTGAGCAAACAATATATCAAAGGGAGATAAAGCCAAAAGTGCTGTTGCTAATAACGCAGCCAAATTCGAGGCGAAAAGTTCCTGAGCTAAAGCGTACATCAAAGGCAGCGACAGCAAACTCAATAGTGCTGGCAAACTGCGGGATGCTGTTAGAGAACTGCCAAATTCCTGCATCCACCAACGAGCCATGAGAAAGTATAAAGGCGGATGCTGCGGGTCTTCTAGTGCTAAAGAACGAATTGTGTCTGCTTCTGTACTTCCCGGTTTAATCTGCTGATATTTTTGCAATTCTGGTGCGGGAACAATCCGGTTTTGGAATAGTTCGTCGTCAATTTCTTGGCGGGTGAAACCAGCGGCGCGGATTGATGTGTAAGCTTCGTCGTGCCAGTACAGTTTGCGATCGATCTCAAAAAACCGAAATCCGATACCAAGTAAAATGCCGATCGCCAATAAGTTCATCAGCCAGCGGGAATTTTTGGTATTAACAGATGTGTCTTGATGTGTTGTAGATCCCATGCTTGTCCTAATTGTGGCGATTCCCTCCGGGATAGCTACGCTTCACGGAATTTGGAACTGTAGCCCATCTTAAACCTCACTCCCAGAGCGATCGATACCAACTACATCCCCTAACAGACAATAATTCTACCCTCTGCCGGATGCCGAATATCTTCTCGATTAGAGCCTTCTGAAAGCTGGCTCAGGCTCAACCACCCCCAAAATCAAGAATCTTCAGCCAGATCCTCTCAGAACCTCCAGACCCCAAAAATAACTGCTAACATACGTGTTGTACAGTTAATCAACAAGCTCCGCAAGGGGTCTACCCGCGTACCGCAAATGGCAAAATCAAAAGAAACGTCTATAAAAACTTCCACTGAAAACTCAGAAAAGCAAAAAGCTCTAACTTCGGTACTCTCCCAAATCGAGCGCAGCTTTGGCAAAGGAGCGATCGTCCGATTGGGAGACTCCACTCGCATGAGGGTAGAAACCATTCCCACCGGAGCCCTGACACTGGACATTGCTTTGGGCGGCGGTTTGCCAAAAGGCCGAGTCATTGAAATTTACGGCCCGGAAAGTTCCGGTAAAACCACTCTGGCCCTCCACGCGATCTCCGAAGTCCAAAAATCCGGGGGTATCGCAGCCTTCGTCGATGCCGAACACGCCCTCGATCCCACCTACGCCTCAGCTTTAGGCGTCGATATTGAAAATCTCTTAGTTTCCCAGCCGGATACCGGCGAAATGGCCCTAGAAATAGTCGATCAACTCGTGCGTTCCGTCGCCGTCGATATCGTAGTAATTGACTCCGTAGCCGCCCTCGTCCCCCGCGCCGAAATCGAAGGCGACATGGGCGACTCCCACATGGGTTTGCAAGCGCGCTTGATGAGCCAAGCTTTGCGGAAAATCACCGGCAACATCGGCAAATCCGGCTGTACCGTCATTTTCCTCAACCAATTGCGGCAGAAAATCGGCGTAACTTACGGCAACCCCGAAACCACAACCGGCGGTAACGCACTCAAATTCTACGCCAGCGTGCGGCTTGACATTCGCCGCATTCAAAGCTTGAAAAAAGGTACAGAAGAATACGGCAACCGCACGAAAGTTAAAGTTGCTAAAAATAAAGTTGCTCCGCCTTTCCGTATTGCCGAATTTGACATTGTATTTGGCAAAGGCATTTCTACTTTAGGCTGTCTGACTGACTTGGCCGATGAAATGGGAGTAATTACTAAGAAAGGTTCTTGGTACAGCTACAAGGGCGACAACATTGCTCAAGGACGCGACAACGTAATTCGGCACATGGAGGAAAATACCGAATTTAAAAATGAGATCGAGAAGTTAGTGCGGGAAAAACTTGATACGGGAGCTGTGGTTTCTGCTAATTCTGTCGCTCCGGTCGATCTTGATGTTGATGATGAGGATGAGGATATTGATGACGTTCAGGATGTAGAAGAGTTGGAAGAAGTCTAACGTTTGTAGTGATTTAGCGATTAGTCATTAGTGATTAGTCATTAGTAAAAGTAGGTTGGTTGAACGTAGAGAAACCCAACCTACTTTTGTGCTTTTGTCCTCAAAGATATGCAGGTTATACCATTTTAGATTTGGGAATTACTTACTGGGAGCCTCTCATATTTGTAAAAACACTTCTTCTGGCTCCTTCCTTCTTCCTTCTTCCTCTTTCCTCCTGGCTCCTGGCTCCTGGCTCCCAACTCCAATTTTTAGCTTGGCTGCTTTCATGGAAATGCTCCCTACTTACTATCACTTATTCAGGCATAGAAACGGGCTGAACGTATTGAGAATTAGCGCGCACATAACAGCCTTGTCTTGTCTGCAACCAGGGTTGACCGTTCGCCACCGTAATCGCATTTACTCCCCTGAGTTCAGCAGCAATTGTATCTCTATCAGCGCGGTAAACTTGTTGAATTGCTCCGTTTGGCGTCTTGCGGCAGTTTAGTTGTCCATCTCGCGACGTGACTCGCCAAGCAGGCCAAGTTGCAGAACCAGCAGTTTCAGTCAACCAAGTATTAGAATTGCTAGAAGTATAGTCGCCACTTGCATTAGGACGCGGTAAAGATTCGACTAAATTTACTTTAAATGTCTGGCCAGTAGAAGGACAATTTTCTCCTCCTTTCACCTTCCAAGTAACTTCGGCTCCCAATTGGCTGCTCCTTCCAACTTGACGCCTAACAATGGTAATATCCCCAGAACAAACAATTTTTTGGCCAGGGCCGGTCGTACTGTCTTTGAAAGTCCCATTGTAATAGTAAGAGCCTGCTGCTCCTTCGGAACGGGTAATTTGAATGTTGCCCAAAAAATTCCGATTGCCTACTTTGGTCAAGTAAAAACCTCTGGGATTGTTCCCTTTTTCTGACAGGTTTAAAGTAGTTTTACCGTTAGGGTTAACATAAGTCGTAGCGCTAGCAGCACCGCACCAAATTAATGACAGAACTCCTGTGGACAACAAAATGTAAAGTTTTTTCACAGCAACACCTTGTATGATATGAATCTCTACTTTATTTATAGCTGTTGGTGAAAATACTTGCCCAGTCGCTCACATGAGTGTCACTCATTTGAGCGACATTCTAACGACATACGGGCAATCCCCCATGATTGCCACTACAAATTCGGCAACCACAGGGGATTGGGACTACTGCGTAATTCCTAAAAATCAACTCTGCATAACTTCACCTTGCTTCACCTTGCTTCAACTCTCTTCACTTGTATGCACCTGCATCACGAGGCCTGCAAGCTTCAACTTCTGACTCATTGCAGGTTCCAATAATTATCGGCAGAATAAATTTATATACGTAAGTAAAGGGGTTCCAGTCACCGCTAAATACTGGGGATTTTACTTATACTTCCCGGTGGGTCAAGTTGCGATTAGAAAAACTAAGGAGATTTTTACAGGTAGCAGATTTCACATCTAAAAATGTTTGTAAAGAAATGTAAAAGCTCCTGATAGCCGATTGGTTTGACAGAAAGTACAATTTTTAAGCTGAGTCGGTAAAAAAAGTCGTCTTGATTCAGCGCAAAAATGAACTTGACAAACACAAATTAATTGGCTCGAAACTTAAATCATTTTTGAAGGGAGAATAAATTATGGGTGACGGTCAATTAGAAGTTATATTAAAGATGGCTCCAACAATTAATCCTCAAATTGAGAGCGATCGACATTTTGAAATAGACTTGGCAAAATTGCGCCAACTGCCAACAGGAACATTAGGGTGCGAAGTGGCGCGATTTCTAGACGAACAAGGCTTTGAGCCGATCGCATCGGGAGACTGGATTCAGCGAAACCACGACGTTTGGCACGTGCTGACCGGTCTTTCAGCTTCAACAGAAGATGAATTGGTACTTCAAGCGTTTACTCGCGCTCAAGTATTTCGTCCTTCTTGTGCGATTTTAGTGTTAGTTGGACTGATCGGCGGCAAATGCGCGATCGGACAAATTATCAAAGGCTTAAAATACGGAAAATTAGCCACTCGGTTAATTGACTGGGACGTTGCATCTGATTGGGAAACTCCTTTATCTGAAGTTCGAGAGAAACTCAGAATTCTACCCTTAATTGATTAGATTTTCACTCGTTACCTCATTGCAAAAGTATGCAAAGCACAAGTTACAAACCGGAAATTAGCCTGAGCCCACGCGAAAGAGCGATCGCGCAATTAGTAGCCCAAGGCCTGCCAAACAAATGTATTGCCAAAAATTTAAATATCAGTCACTGGACGGTTGCTACTTACGTGAGGCGGATTTTTATCAAACTCGGTGTTTGTTCCAGAACTGCGATGATTGCACTGCTGATCCAAGAAAATTTGCTCTGGGACTAATAAATAAGTAGCGTGCGTCAGCTAGCTTTAATTCTCTGGTAATCCAGAAACTCTAGGCACGACGCACCCTAAAAAAAACCTATCCCTAGACAGATGAAAACCCGGTTTAGCTGTAAAACCGGGTTTTAATTTGCAATGTTTAAAACTTTCTATGCCAAAGCCAAAGAAGGAGAAGAATTTCTGAGAAAACTCAGCAATTCTCGATTCACCGTTTGCGGCGCTTCCTGCTGAATCCAGTGACCGCAGTGAGGAACTAATTTCAACTTAAACGGAGCCGTAATTAATCTGTCTAAACCTTCTACAAGTTTGTGGCTCAAAAACGCATCTTCTTCTCCCCAAAGCACCAAAGTAGGCACTGTCACAGGTTCTAATTTCTCCGCCAAATTCCAAAGCCTCTGCGGATGAAACATCTGGCGGTAATAATTGATAGCGGCGGCTAATACTCCCGGCTTTTCTAAAGCAGTCTGATAAATCTTAGTTTCCTCAGCGCTAAAAGCTCCTTTGCGAACAGCTTGTCCTTGGAAAACATTGTGAACAAAATCTTTCAAGTTTTGCCGGATCAACCATTCGGGAATGCCGGGAACCTGAAACGCCAAAACGTACCAACTGCGGCGGATTTGATCTAAATTGCTCGCCATTTCCTGCACGAATCGCTGCGGGTGCGGAGCGTTTAAAATTGCCAAGCGGTTGAGTTGTTCGGGGAATTTTTGAGCTAAGTGCCACGCAATCGCGCCTCCCCAATCATGACCTACAACGTGAGCTTTTTTATAACCGAGGTTCGCAATCAAACCGCGAATATCCGCGCTCAGCGTATCTAAATCATAGCCGCTTTCCGGCTTGTCGGAATCGTTGTAGCCCCGCAAATCCGGCACCACAACCTTAAAATGACGCGCTAAAGCAGGAATTTGATGACGCCAAGAGTACCAAAACTCTGGAAACCCATGCAGGAGGAGAACAAGCTCGCCTTCTCCTTGAGAAACGCAGTGCAGGCGGATGTTATTGGTTTCGACAAAGATGTGTTTCTGTTCGGAATCGAAAGAATTCATAGTTGGAAAGTTAGACTTATTTTCGGGAAGTACAGAACCCGCCGACTGGTAGCAGGCTAAAACGGCCCAATGGTTTTAATTTTTCTACTTTTATTGTAGCTGCTTTTCGATCCCCGTCGCTGCAATCTAATGAAACTTAAAACTTGTATGGTTTTTAGGTGTCCGGTTTTTTAGGTGTAACTACTGAGCTTAACTTTCTCACCTTAAATATGTGGTTTTAACAGCGGCGCAGGCGATTCAATAATAGCACAATTTCGTCCGTCGCCGATCGCATTTTTGCAGCCGATAGGTCAGATTGATTGACGATAATGCTAAACACCAGCGGCTCGTAATTCGGAACTTCAATATATCCCGACAACGCCGAAACTCCACTCAAAGTTCCTGTTTTAGCTTGCACAATTACGCGGTTTGGTGTATTATTGAAGCGATTTTTCAAAGTGCCGTTCTCGCCAGCGATCGGCAGTGACTGGCGGTAAATAGATGCAGCAGGTGAATTAGCCATCAATCTCAAAGTTTGTACCAAGGCTTCAGGGCTAATTAAATTGTGGCGGGACAAGCCCGAACCGTCAGCTAATATGTAGCTGTTTGGATTTACTCCTAATTGAGTTAAAACTGTCTTTAACTCTTTCAAACCCATTTCACCTGTATCTTCTTGCTGCTGGGGCATCTTGTCTGTAACTTTTCCCAGCAATCTCAATATAACTTCTGCATAAAGATTGTTGCTTTCGCGATTAGTTTCTCTCACCAATTCCGCCAGAGGCGGCGATTCAACGGTCGCTAATTCTTGATTTAAATTGCGAGAAGCCGAGGCAACTAAAGCCTGTTTAACAGGAATTCCCTCAGCCGCTAGAACTTGCTGAAACTGCTGCAAAAAATTATTAGCGGGGTTGACAACTGCGACATAAGCTGATTCAGGTTCGCCACCAACTTTCAACTGTCCGCTCACTCGAATTATAGGTCGATCGAACTCCCGGCCAACTTCAATAAACTCGGGCTCGTTTTGGGCGACAGTTACTGAATTGTTCTGGAGTTGCCACTGATTTGCCTGCTTTGGTTCGGCAAAAGTAACTTTCAGAGGTTGCCCGAGAGCCTGCGGGGACAATAGAAGGTCGATCGCGTTTTGATTGAAAATTAAACTGTTAATCGGCGCTCCGTAACCTGCTTGGGCGTCTTCCCATTCCCAATTCGGATTGACTGCACTGCCTTGAAAATAGCTGTCATCGCCAATCAACTCGTTTACTTGACTGATTCCTCGCTGCTTCAACTGCTGCGCCAAAGATTTCAACTGAGGCTCAGCAATGCTCGGATCTCCCCTGCCGGCAACGTACAAACTTCCATTTTCGCCGCTGTAAACCGATGTCTTAATCCGAAAATCTGCACCGAGTTTCTGCAAAGCAGCGGCTGTAGTTAGCAGCTTGGTATTTGATGCGGGAATAAAATATTTGGTGGCGTCGCGGCTATAGAGAGTAGTAGAAGAAGATAGAGGTTGAATCAAAATGCCCCAGCGCGAGCGACTAAATTCGGGACGATTGGCGATCGCATCTACTTGCGCCCCCAATTCCCCAGGACAAATATCCCCAGCAACCGCCGACGTTTGAGCAGCAACCGCCGACGGACGCCCCAGCACCAGCACTAACAAACTAAGCGCAATTCCTTGGATTTTCAAAGTGGCAGTTCCTTAACAATAACTATTAAAATTAGATGCGCCAGAGCTTGGAAGTTTCACCGAATCAAGTCAATATTAATAATAATAACGCGCATGAATTCTCGGATTGAACAGCGCTTCTACAGGTTTTCCCTCTTTGAAATGCTCTTCCACAATTAACGGTACATCACTCGGTTTAACTCGACAATACCAAATTTCGTCCGGGGTAACTCGCACAGTCGGGCCAGTGGTGCACTGTCCCTGACAGCTAGTAGCCTCAACTTTCACCCCTGCAACTTGTTGAGCTTCAAAAGCAGCTAGCACTGCTGCTGAACCATTTTTCAGGCAAGATAGATACTGGCAAACCAATACACAGCGCGCTTCTGGTTGGGAGTCTGGTTCTCGGGTTGGAGATTCTGGCATTGGTAAGGATTTATCCGCTCTTTAAGATATCTTAACAATCTTGTCAGGTCGATCGCTCGCCGGAGGGAGGCAAACGGCAGAATTTTATAGTGCGATCGAAAAAAACAGCAAAATTCTGGCATTCAAACTTTTTCCTTCCTTCTACCTTCTAACTAATCCCTTCAGCAGAGCTGCCTTTCTTCAGTCTGTGTCACGATTTCCCTATATGATCGATTTAGAGCAACAACTCAATCAACCGCTAATCATGCCAAAAACAGTAGCCGATGTAATGAGCCGCGAGCCGATTTTGGCGCGACCCGAAATGCCCTTGAACGAAGCGATTAAAATTTTAGCCGATCGACGCATTAGCGGTCTTCCCGTCGTAGATGAGAATGACGTGTTGGTAGGAGTCATCTCCGAAACCGACTTGATGTGGCGGGAAACCGGCGTAACTCCCCCCGCTTACATCATGGTGCTTGACAGCGTGATTTACTTAGAAAATCCATCTCGTTACGAGCGAGATCTGCACAAGGCTTTAGGACAAACAGTAGGAGAAGCGATGAGTACAGAACCCGTTACCATCGGGCCCGACAAATCTGTCCAAGAAGCTGCCAAACTGATGCACGATCGCAGTATCCACCGATTGCCCGTGCTTGATACTGCGGGCAAAGTAATCGGCATCCTCACTAGGGGAGATATTATCCGCTCGATGGCTGCCGAATCTTAAATTAACTGTTTCAGTTCCAGGACTGTATCAGAAAATGAGTCGATCGCTCTTTCAATCTCGCTAACTTTTTGCAATTACCAATTATCTAGATTCACGACACGGAAGTCAGGAATAGACGCAGAGCTATTTTTTCTTTCTTGCTTCTTCTTCCCTCTTCCTTCTTCCTTCTTCCCTCTTCCTTCTCCCCAATTACCAATTATCAAATTTAAAATCGAATGAGCATTACCCCTGAGTCTGTCGAACAATTGCTGAATTCCGAGGATTTTGGCGAAAGACTGCGAGCAGTCAACCAACTGCGGCAACTAGAACCAGCAATCGCCTATAAACTGATTCAAATTGCGATCGGCGATCAAAACGTCCGGGTTCGCTACGCAGCAGTCAGCCAGATATCAACCCTCGGTACGCAGAATCTGCCGAACGCTTTAGAGGTACTGCGAAACAGCCTGAACAACGACCCCGAACCCGACGTGCAAGCAGCAGCAGCCGATGCTTTGGGCGCATTGAAATTAACCGATGCTTTAGAAGATTTGCAGCAAGTTTATAGCAGTACCTCTGAATGGCTGGTGCAACTGAGCATCGTCGCGGCTTTGGGAGAAATGGGAGATCCGAAAGCTTTTCCGATGTTAGAAAATGCCCTGACTTCTGAAAACGAATTGATCCAAACAATTGCCATCAGTGCATTAGGTGAATTGGGAGATAAACGCGCGCTGCCGCTGCTGCTTCCCTACGTTTCCAATGCAGATTGGCAAATCCGTTATAGAGTAGCTCAAGCTCTGGGGCGGTTGGGCGGTGCAGAAGCACAGACAGCTTTGGAAATTCTCGCCAAAGATCAGGTTGAACAAGTTGCTCACGAGGCTAAAGCCGGACAAGAAAATAGTTTGAAATCTTGAGATTGCTTTGGCGATCGCGAACAACCCTGCGCGGTTGTGAATTTTGAATTAATTTAGAATTTTTTGTGCGGGTTCTAGTAACAACTCTGTTCGCGATCGCACACAGAATTCAGAAACCCGGTTTCTTCCTATATTTATTGTTCCTGTCTGCAAAACTTGTAGAAACCGGGTTTCTAGCGAGCCAGCCAGCGGGCTGGTTGCGTAGCGCAAACCTTACTAATCAGGAAAAATCTCAAATCTTAAATCTCAAATTTAAAATTGTATTGATGCGACGGGCGATCGCAAATTTCATTGAAACTCTCCTTAAATTCCAGCGTACTCTTCCCTTTCCCAACCATAGCCGGGATCTTGACATCCGCACTTTGACAACAGCTATAATTAGAATAAATAGAGCAGCGGTAGGGATTAACACAATTATTGAATTGTGCCCAGCCAGCTAGGGATCGGGGAAACTATCGTTAAGACGGTAAGCAATCTACCAGCAAAACCAAGTCTTAAAACTGTTTATCATCCCCATGCTTGAACAACTATCAAATTCCGGCTCTCAGTCCTTGGACATTTTAACAGAAGAGCGATCGGCCTCTCAAGTAGCACCAAGCCCAACCAATCAAAACTTTATTAATAGAGTTTTAGAACTTACCAACATCGAACGCAGCAAATTGAGTTTGTCCCCGCTAACCTTCAATACTCAGTTACTAAATGCGGCGGAAAATCACACCCAAAACATGGCACTGCAAGACTTCTTTTCCCATACCGGAAAAGATGGTTCGTCATTAGGAAGTCGGATTAGTGCAACGGGCTATCAATTCTCAGCGGCAGCAGAAAACATCGCTGCGGGCTCTTCTACACCCGAACAAGTTGTATCATCATGGATGAACAGCAGCGGCCACCGCGCTAACATTCTTAATCCCAATCTCAAAGAGATTGGCATCGGTTACTATTTCTTAGCCGACGATACGGGCACAGAAAATTGGAATCACTATTGGACGCAAGTTTTTGCGACTTCTCTTGACGGTAGTGTCAATCCCGCACCCACACCGACTCCCACACCAACTCCCACACCAACTCCCACACCAACTCCCACACCAACTCCCAACACATTGGTATCGATTACTTCGCCAATACCCAATGCTACAGGGGACGGAAGCCCGACGACAGCACCCAAAAATACAGCCAGCAACGGCAATTATTTCCTATCAGATAGTGCCGATAGTCAAATACCGACAAATGCTGCGGGACTGCCAATTTTTGCCCTTTCCGGCAAAGACAATATCACCGGGGGAGAAGGTGTTGATAGCATTAATGGAATGCAAGGTGCGGATACAATTAATGGCGCAGGCGGCAATGACAGTTTATCGGGCGGCAAAGAGTCGGATTCAATTGAGGGCGGTGTCGGCAATGATTTTATCAGCGGCAATAACGATAACGATCGACTAATCGGATCTGACGGTAACAATACTATTCGCGGCGGCAAAGAAGATGATGTCTTGGTTGGCGGTAACAGCGACGATTTGTTGGCGGGCGATCGCGGGCAAGATATGCTGACCGGCGGTGCTGGAAATGATACGTTTATCCTAGCAGGAGGTTTGTCTGCGGCGGCTACTTTAATAAGTGCAGACGTAATCGTTGATTTTGGGGCTGGGGATAAAATTGGTTTGACAGACAGTATCGGATTTGCCAACTTGACTTTTGAATCTGTGAGTTTGCAGTTGGATGGAGGTGCAAGCGTCGCTTCTACAGCGATTAAGTCGGGGAACAATTATTTGGGAATCGTGCAGGGTGTCAGTCAAAATCAGCTTACCTCAAGCGTTTTTGTGAATGGCTAACGGGGAAGGGGTAGTGTAAAATTTCACTTATGCAGCGTGTAAGGTGCGTCAGTTCGTAGGGATTGGATGGGTAGCCCAGATTGTCGCAGCGGACGCACCCTACTACTTCAGTTGTTATAGCAATTCTCCCAAATCTTGCTACAAACTTCATCATTACTAAGAGGGGTAACTATGAAAAAAGTAGCCGTGTTTGGCAACACAGGAGGCGGTAAATCAACTCTAAGCAAGAGATTATCAGAAATTACTGGTTTGCCACTTTACCCCTTGGATAAAATTCAATATCAATCTGGGGGCACTGAGGTTCCAAATGAAGAATATAAGCATACGCATGAGAAAATTTTGGCTACTGACCGATGGATTATAGACGGTTTTGGTTGCATGGAAACCCTATGGCTTCGACTCAACGAGGCAGATACTCTGGTTTTTGTCGATCTGCCCCTATACGTGCATTTCTGGTGGGTGACTAAACGGCTGATTACAGGTAAGTTTATACCGCCAGAAGGCTGGCCCCAAAAGAGTCCGATCTTGAAGAGTTCAATTAATAGTTACCGTGTTCTTTGGTTGTGTCACAAGTATTTGACTCCCAGATACCGCGAGTATGTCGATCGCGCTCAAAACACCAAAAGTGTTTATCACCTCAGATCCACTGAAGAGATTTCACAATTTTTTGACTCGATGGTGCAAATGACTAACAACTCAAATCAGGTTACTGACTACTGACTAATGGAGGCCACAGCCGATCGCAAATTCCCTTGAAACTCGCCCAGAATTCGATCGCACTCTTCCTTCTCCAAATTAGTCCAGTGCATCATCAAAGCTAATTTTACAGACTTGCCGCTTTTTTCGAGCAAAAAACCCGCCTCCTCCCGGCTTAAATCAGTCAAATCCTGCAACATCCGCACAGCCCGATCGCGCAATTTCTTATTAGTCACCGCCACATCAACCATCCGATTGCCGTAAACCTTCCCCAGCTTCACCATTACCCCAGTCGAAATGATATTTAAAGCCATTTTTGTTACTGTACCCGCTTTCAAGCGCGTCGAACCCGCCACTACCTCCGGGCCAACCAACAACCGAATATCAACATCAGCCTCAAAACTCACTTGTTCGACGGGTACGCAGGCCATAAACACAGTTTTCGCCCCCCGCTGGCGTGCCGCCTGCAAAGCGCCCGCGACAAACGGCGTTGTACCTCCAGCCGTAATCCCGACAACCACATCTAAGTTGGTAATGTGACGGTGGGCGATCGCCTCAGCCCCATCTTCAGCCCGATCCTCCAAATCCTCCGAACTCCGCACCAAAGCCCCCGCACCCCCGGCAATAATGCCCTGTACGAGTTCTGGCGGCGTGCAGAAGGTGGGGGGACACTCGGCCGCATCCAGCACCCCCAAACGCCCGGAAGTACCCGCACCGACGTAAAACAGTCGGCCTCCTTGACGCAGAGACTCGGCTGCAATGTCGATCGCTTGGGCTAAATGTTCGCGGGCACGGGCGATCGCGCTTAAGGTTTGGGCGTCTTCCCGGTTGAACAAGTCCACTAATTCGATCGAACTGAGTTGGTCTAAATTCTCGCTGTTGGTATTCACCTGTTCAGTCAGCAGATGGCCCCGTTCTTCCAAATTCTTCATTTTTTCTCAGTTGTTAATTGTCAGTTGTCGGCTTTCAAGCGAAGTCAGGAGACATACAGAGTCCCTGGTTCAGCCTGCAAGCCTGTATCTACAAATGAAGCCCTTGATTGAACGCTGGAAGAGATTAAATTTATCCTTCTTCCCTCTTCCTTCTTCACATCGAGCCTCGAATCTCAATATCCATCCGTTACATCCGCTACAGAATCCGTTGCCGAACCTTCCTTTTACAAAAGTCCTTCGAGTCGGCGGCGAATAGAATCCAGTTCGTTTTGGGAAACCTCAGAATCCAGAGCGAGATCCGGCTCGGGCTCCGGCTGCCACTGAGTCTGTGTTACATTGTTTTCTGGCGGAATCTCCAACGCCCCCGCCGGTATGAGTTCCCAATCATAATCAACACTGTTGCAGAAATCCTTAATTTCCTCCTCGTCGATCGCCTCGACAGTGGGTTCGGGGAAATCCTGAGCTTCCAACATCACGCCAAAGCGGGTGGCGTCGTCTTCTGACTCAAACATCAGAACTTTATTGCGATCGCCGAGTTGAATGGTATGAATTCCCTCATTCTCGGTGCGGGCATTGAAGAGTAAGACGAACACTCGCATAAGTTTTAAAGACCTTCTTAACCACCATTTTTTTATCTTAGAAGCGATCGGGCAACCGATTTTAAATTTTATATTTTAGATTTTAGATTGACCAGCGATCCTGCACTGGCGGGATCGAAAGGAATTGGGGCATTTGGACGACTTGGTTTGATATTTGAGATTTTAGATTGACCGCCGATCCTGCACAGCGGGGGAAACCTAGAGGATTTGGGGGAGTTGGAGGACTTGGTTTTAGGTGATGTTGCGTGTTTTGATTAAGTTCGGTAAAGGTTTCTGGAGTCTACCCTGGAGTGGGGGCGTGCCTTCGACCTTCGTTGCGCCCGATCGGCACTTCCGACCTCACTTCTGAGTCTACCAAAGGCAGAAGGCACACTGGCGAATCACAGAAATTATACCTGTCTAAAATTGGCTGATTCCCTTAATTCCTGAATTCTCTGATTTCTGAGAAACACCCATGACTAACTCCGACGATAACAAAAATCAACTCGCACCCCGTCCCCACCGCCGCTGGTGGCGTCTGCTGCTGCTTAGCGGTACGGGATTGGGTATTCTCGCCTTGGTTGGGGCGGCGGTAGGATACCAGTGGGTGCGGGAAAAGTTAGCTCCTTTGGTGGAAACTGAAGTCAGCCAGTTGCTGAAGCGGCCGGTGCAACTTGGACGTTTGGAGGGATTTTCTCTGAAAAGTTTGCGGTTTGGGCCATCGACTTTACCTGCAACTCCTACCGATCCGGATTATGCTTCTACAGAAGCAGTTAAAGTAAAGTTTTCGGTTTTGCAACTGCTGTTGACCCGCAATCTCAAATTAGATATTACCTTAGTTAAAGCCAGCGCTTATATCGAACAGGATGCTAAAGGCCGCTGGGTTAATATTCCAACTGCGGAGCAGAAATCTCCGGGTTTATTTAAAACTGAAGTTGAAGCAATTCGAGCTGAAAATACCGCCGCAGTTTTGGTACCGCGTCCCGCAGTCGGACAGACAACTTCGGCTCCTATTTCTGTAAACCTGAAAAAAGGCAGTGCTCTATTTCGCGACCAAAATCAGCGCGTTCTCTACGAAGTAAACGGTCAGTTTACTAACAGCGATAATTTTATACTTAAAGCTGATTCTATGTTACCTGCAGCTCAAACTAACCTGCAGTTGCAAGGTCAAAATTTGCCTTTGCCCGACCTCGCTCGCTTGCTAAGACTTTCCGGCATTTCTTTACAAAAAGGTCTGGCTAATGGCAATTTGACCGTGCAAGTGCGAGAGAATAAAGTATCGGGAATTACTGGAACGGCTAGTTTTGGAGGAGTGCAAGCGAGTATTGCTCCCTTGAAACAAATTATACAAAATAGCAGCGGTCAGTTGCGGTTTCAGGGAACTACTGTGATTGTCGATAGTCTGGCGGCTAATTACGGTCTAATTCCGCTTAGAATAGCCGGAACAGTTGCAACTGGAACTAATTTTAATTTGGAGAACGCTAGCTTCAATCTGGCAACTAGCGTGCAACCAGTGGCTTTTGCAAGTGTTGTCACTGCGGTGGAGACAGAGTTAGGACAGAAAGTAGTATTGCCGGTTGCTGTTGCGGGGGAGGTGAAGGCGGATGTCAAGCTAACTGGAACCGTCGATCAACCGGTGGTGACAGGTGCGATCGCCTCGACAAAACCTGCTACGGTCGATCGGCTGCAATTAAATAATATTAGCACTAATTTCAAATTGGAACGCGGGAAAATAGCTAAAACCCCAACTCCCAATTCTCAATCTTCTATTCCCCCATTTTCCTCTTTAGCATTGACTTTGAGCGATATTTTGGTAGTGCCGGCGGCGGGTGGTAAAATTGGCGGCAAAGGTCAAGTTGATATTGCTTTAAAAAGTAGCAATTATCCATCTGGTTTGGTGTTTGACTTGCAAGCTGAAAACTTGCCTGCAGATAATCTCGCCCAAATTTACGCTCTCCCAATTCCTGCTACTGTTACAATTGGCAGTGTCTCCGCAAAAGCTCAAATTTTTGGCCCGTTAGACAACATTCAAGCTAGAGTTCAATGGCAAGCACCGCAAGGAACTTTCCCCGCAGCGGGCGAAATTCGAGCCGCAAGGAATTCGGCGGATTTGCAAAATACAGTTGTGAAAATTGGCGACGCTTCTGTTAACGTGGATGCTGCGCTAAAAGACCGTCAGTGGCAAGCTATCATTGAGGGCGATCGCGTTGCCCTCAACAGTTTGCAGCAAGTTCTGCCAGACCTTAATTTGCCTCCTGAACTAGCGGGTTTGGTCAGCGGAACCGCCGAAGCTGCGGGAACTCTAGACGATTTGAGTTTAAATGCGATCGCTGCGACGGGCAAAGGAACGCTGAATATTGCTGACAGTATTGTTGATGTTAATGGCGAACTAGAATCGGGTCGCTGGCAAGTTTTTGGCAACACTGAAAAAGTGGCTGTCAATCAATTGATTGATATTGGCTTGCCGTTTTTAGCACGGGAAACGCCAGCCAATCGGGAGAATCTAGAAGCTAAAATCCAAAATCTTAAAACGTTAAACGGACAGCTAGCAGGTAAATTTCAAGCGGCGGGAAATGTTGACGATTTGACTGCTGGCGGAATCAATTTTAGTAGCAACGGTAGGCTCTACTTTGCCGACAGCAATGTCAATTTACAAGGAGAATTGGTAGCGGGAAACTGGCAAGCAACAGCAGAAACAGATCGCACTTCCATCAGCCGCTTGGTAGATTTGACACTGCCGATTTTAGATGTGGCTTCAGCATTCAATCCCGAAAATCAGCAATCTGCCAATCTCAACAATCTAAAATCCAAAATCCAAAATTTAAAATCGATTGACGGACTGCTATCGAGTCAATTTACAGCATCGGGAAGTCTTGACAATTTGACTGCTAGCAGCATCAATGCCAGCGGCAACGGCAGACTCAATCTTGCCGACAGCAATGTCAATTTACAAGGAGAATTGGTAGCGGGAAACTGGCAAGCAACAGCAGAAACAGATCGCACT
>NZ_JAUBRM010000073.1:0-33201 GCF_036701905.1 Microcoleus sp. MON2_D5 | reverse complement strand
GGCTGCGATCGCCTCAAAGTAAGACTGTTTTGCCGCCTCAAATTCACTTAGCTTTGCTTGCAATTCACTCAGACTTTTCAGCGCAATCCCTTTGTTGTTGAGAACACTGATATAATCCGGTGCAATAAGTAAAACAGAATTATAGACAGCGATCGTATCAAAGTAAAACTGTTTTGCTGCCTCAAATTCACTTAGCTTTGCTTGCAATTTACCCAGACTTTGCAGCGCATTCCCTTTGTTGAGGAGAGCACCGATAAAATTCGGTGCAATATGTAAAGCAGAATTCACAGCAGCGATCGCCTCAAAGTAAGACTGTTTTGCCGCCTCAAATTCACTTAGCCCTGCTTGCAAATCACCCAGATATCGCAGCGCATTCCCTTTGTTGGTGAGAGCCCAGATATCATCCGGTGCAATAATTAAAGCAGAATTAAAGGCTGCGATCGCCTCAAAGTAAGACTGTTTTGCCGCCTCAAATTCACTTAGCTTTGCTTGCAATTCACTCAGACTTTGCAGTAAAATCCCTTTGTTGGTGAGAACATTGATATCATCCGGTGCAATAATTAAAGCATAATTATAGGCTGCGATCGCCTCAAAGTAATACTGTTTGGCTGCCTCAAATTCACTTAGCTTTGCTTGCAATTCACTCAGACTTTTCAGCGTAATCCCTTTGCCGTTGAGAGCCCAGATATCATCCGGTGCAATAATTAAAGCAGAATTATAGGCTGCGATCGCCTCAAAGTAAAACTGTTTTGCTGCCTCAAATTCACTTAGCTTTGCTTGCAATTTACCCAGACTTTGCAGCGCAATCCCTTTGCCGTTGAGAGCATTGATATAATCCGGTGCAATAAGTAAAGCAGAATTATAGGCTGCAACTGCCTCTAAATATTCCTGTCTTGCTTCTACATATCGAGCAAACTGAGCAGAATAATCTCCCTCCGATCGCGAAATTCTGCCCAGCCAATAATCACTTTTAATCCACAACTCATCTCTCACTCCCAGCAGTGACTCACATAGCCCGTAAAGACTCCGCCGCAACGCTTCCCGAAACACCTCTTCCCATTCCCTCACACCCCGCTCCCAATCCAAGCGATTAGCATGAAAAATTGCCTCACCCGCATCCCTCAATTCCCAATAATGTCCCTCTAAAAATTCATGAGCTCTGCGAGTTTTGGGATTATCCCGATCGGCATCCAAACGCCGCAATAAATCGTGAACCCGATACCAGTTATCCCCTCGGTTCTGCGATTTCCACACAAAAGAAAAACCCGTCAACATCTCAAAATTTGCACTGCTTGCTTGGAAGTGACAATCGGCTCCCAATTTTACGTACAAATCTTCATCAAAAGCGCGGCAAGCACTCAGAGAATGCACGGCCGCTCGCACTTCGCGATCTACATAACTCAGCAACCGATCCGTTAATTCCGCAGTCTTATTTTCCAACCTCGGAACCCGCGCAAAATCCGACGACAGCAACTCAGTTCCCCGCTTTCTTTCTGCCAGCACCACATCCGCGCACAAACCCAAATAAAACGGATGTACCTGCAAATTCTCCCAAATCTCATCAGGATTGACGCTGGCATATCTAATGACAGCATCTGCCAAATCAGCCTTGTCAATCTCCACTTTATGCAAGTAATCCCTAGCATCAGCCGGAGACAAATGCCAAACCAATTGTGCATCTATATAATCTGCGGGAATCGGAAACTTCGACGCATTCGGCCACCGCAGTTGTGTGACTGGACAATCTCGCCCCGCCACAGCAACCACAATCCCCGCTTTGAAATCCAGCGCCCTCAGCAACCGCCGAAACCACTCATCTTGATACCAAAACTTTATTCCCTGAAAACTGCGTTTTTCATCCCACAATTTCTCATGAGTATCGAATAGCATGACGAGGCGTTCTGGTTTGTGTTTGCCACTCATTGCCGCATTCAAATCCCCGGCCAACAATTTCGGCAAACAGTCGATTAATTCAGTATCAATATCTTTCCGGCGAATTTCATCTGCCTTTTCGTCGCTGACACCGAGGCGCTTTTGAATTAATTTCATCGTCCGCTTAATCCCGCCCAATTTATCTATCCCTTTGAGTACCGCTACAGCTTGCGCCACCACCGGAAATTCTGCAAAAGTTTCAACTACAGGTGTCAACAATTCCATGACATCATCGGGGAAAAGTTGTTCGAGAGTTGCGTTTGACTCGCCTTTGTTCAGCAAATACCAAAAGCAAGCAAAATCATAATTGGGAAACTTAAATTTATATCTCTTTGCTGCTTCTGCCAGATTGCGCCGCAGCATCAGCAAGCCGTAAAATCTATCTTGCGGTTTATCTTCTTTAATCGGTTTCAATCCGAAATCGTGCCTGACTACGGGTATGGGAGTGTAGGTTTTAGGTTCAGCGTGGCGGACGAAATCAGCAACTTCGGCAGCTTGTGATTCTGGGAGTGCGCGCAATTGTTGCCAAACCTGCGGCGAAAATCTTTTGCAGCAGTGAAACTGCAAGTGTTTTAGCAGCAATGACTTGCCGTTGCCTCCATCCCCGTAAAAATACAAAATTTTTTCGCGGGGCGGGTCTTCGTTTAAATAAAAGGCAAATCGGCGGGTAAATTCGTGTCTGTCGGTGAAGAGTTGGAGTTTGCGATCGTCGCTAATAGATTCGCTTTCAAAATCTTCGTCGTCAATTGGCATAAGTGTGCGGGTGAGGTGTAATTTAATTATAAGCAAAAATTAGATTGAATCGGCGATTGAAATCGCTTCTACAAAAACAAAGTCCGCCTTCGCGGACTAAGAGATAAAGGAAGTATCTAACCACAAATTGTCATAATTCTTCAGTCCTCTTGAGAGGACTTTAGCTTTGAGGCAGGGGTTTAAACCCCTGCCGGATCGTGGCGATCGTGCAATATCTCAGAAACAAATAATTTTAGTAAAATTATTTAAGTACCTTGCGGCAAAGGTTGCAACAATTGGTGACAGAAAAATAGAGCTGTGTTAGAACAGGTATCGATCGACCAGCCAAGCTATCTTAGAAAGGACGCTAGCGAAAGCACAGTCATGGCACCTTCCACTAATCCAAATCCGGCGGATTCATCTGCAAAACAGTCTCTAGAGGCTGGGCTAGCAGCTTTGAAACAGCAGGATTACCCCACCGCGATCGCCCTTTTAGAATCTGTTACCCAAACCGCAGCTAATCAACCGTCGGGAATCCGCGCGCAGATGGGGTTGGTGGCTGCGTACAAAGCAACCGGTAACGTGAAAGAGGCGATCGCCCTGTGCTCTTCCCTCGCCCAAAGTCCCAACTCTCAAGTCAAAACTTGGGCCGATCGCGCTTTAAAAGAATTAACCCCCCCTCGCCCCCCAAAACCACCGGAAAATAAACCAAAATCCGCAGAAACTCCCCCCGAAACAGGCTTTGTCGCCTTTGATGCTGCAACTAAATCGCCGAAAAAATCGATTGGGGGCGATCGACCTACCGTAGACAAAAAAACAGGATTTTTACCTTTAGAGCCGGTTGTAGAGCCAGAAAACGCTAAATCGCAACCGATTTCCCCGCCACCTCCACCCCCCACACGCCCGACTTCTGAACCGGAAAACTCGACCGAAACAGCGCCCGATACCGCAGAAATTAGCGGCGAAAATAGTTCCGATTCCCCAACAGATATCCCCGGAGTCGCCAGCCCAGATACTTACCAACTCACTTGGCGCGAAGCAGGCCGCGCGAAAAGCCCGCGCCCCCTCAAACCGCTGAAGTTGCTGGAGTTTCGCGTGCAAGCCGTTGCAAGTGCGATCGCCCTATTTTTCCTAGCCCGGTTTGTCCTGCAATTCCTGCTGACAAACACTAATTCTCTGTTGGTTCAGCTTTACATATTCACTAGACTGCCTATTTTCGCGCCGATTCAGCTTTTTTACCGCGATCCAACTCCGTTTGTTCAGATGGTTTTTGGATTGCTTTTGGCCTCGTCTCCCTGGCTGATAGACGCGCTGCTGAAACTGTTTTGCGGCATCGAAACCCTGCGCGGGTCAGTTTTATCCAAGCACAGCAAGGAAGCTAGTCGGGTACTGCGAAGTTATTGTACCAAGCAAAATATGCCGGTGCCGGTGTTGAAACTCTTGCCGCTGAATGTTCCTGTAGCTTTCAGTTACGGCGGTTTGCCCCGTTTTGCTCGGATTGCTGTGAGTCGCGGGCTGTTGGAACAATTGACGGATGATGAAATTGCCACTATTTTCGCGCGGGAGTTGGGCCATATCTCTCACTGGGATTTTGCGCCGATGTCGCTGGCGCTGCTGGTGATTCAGATTCCTTACTTGATTTATTGGCAGGTGGCGCACTGGCAAGAGCGGTTGTGTGATTTAATGACGATCGAGTTTTTGCGTTCTGCTGTCAAATTTGTGGCCGCTGCAATTTCTGCTACGAGTTATGGGATTTATAAGTTGTTCAGGTGGCCGATGTTGTGGCTGTCGCGCCGCAGAGTGTATTTTAGCGATCGCACTGCTGCGGAAATTACGGGCAATCCTAACGGTTTGACGCGGGCACTGGCTAAAATTGCGATCGGCATTGCTGATAATATCGAACAGCAAAAACAAACTACCTTTTTCCTCGAAAGTTTCGATCTATTGTTACCCGTAGGCGTTGGACAAGCTGTAAGCCTTGGTTCTGCTGCATTACACGCGCCGCTGGAACAGATTTTGCTGTGGGATGTCAGCAATCGCGAGCGCAATTGGCTGACGGTTAACCGCGCGCATCCTTTGCTGGGAGAGCGTTTGAAGCTGTTGGCCCTCTATGCTCAATTTTGGCAACTGGAGACTGAGTTAGATTTGGCAAACGCGGGAGTGCCAGAACAACCCAGGAAAGGAAAATTGTCTCTGTTTAAGTCAATACTCGAATTTAAAGACTCAAAACTATTTTTACAGGGTGCGCCGTTTTTTGGAATTCCGATGAGTTTGGCGATAGTCGGGGTGCTTTGGCTGATTGGCGGGATTTTTTCGAGGACGAGTATCTGGCAGTTGGATTGGCTTTGGGGCGATCGATCGATTCTTTGGGGGTGTTTGCCGATCGGATTTAGCATCGGTACTTTGATGCGGATCAATTATTTCTTCCCGGATATTATACCGCGAGAAACCGCTTCGCCGAGTTTGCCGGAAATTTTGTCAAATCCCGATAGTTTGCCGTTGGATGCTGAACCGGTGCGGCTGGAAGGCCAACTTTTGGGTCGATCGGGTATGAATAATTGGCTGGGACAAGATTTGATTTTGCAAACGGCGACGGGTTTGGTGAGGTTGCACTATGTTTCGAGGTTTGGCTACATTGGCTCTTTGTGGCCATTTTTGTTCAAAGAGACTACTCGCCCTAGCGATTTGATCGGAACATTTGTTGTGGCGACTGGTTGGCTGCGCCGGGGTGCTACTGTGGCGATCGACCTTGAAAGTCTCCGCAGTCAAGGAGGGAGAGTCAGTGACAGCGGACATCCGATTTGGTCTGCGGTTTTGGCCTTTGCTGCTGCTATTTGGGGCGCATACATCATTATCCAAGGCCCAAGGTGAGGAATAGCGATCGGATTGCCGCGCGACTAGCGAACAAGGCGCAGCCAGGATAGGTTTTGAGTTAAACAGCGGAGGGCGATCGGATTCTGGAGTTGCTCCCTACGCACCCTACAGTCTATCCGTTACATCCGTTACATCCGTTACATCCGTTACAAAATCCGTTGCCGAACTTCCTTCTTCCGTCATAAAGAAAAGTTGCTTTTTTGCCAGCACTCTGTTACATTAGTTTACATAAATTGGATTGAACCAAATAGCGCGATAACTTCAGTTGGCTAAAATCGATAAGGCATTGCGTAAAAATTGTCAACATCCCAACACAGCAAGTACAGCCAGCCGCTTGTCGGCTGTTTTTTTTCGACCGCTATTTTTACTGTGCGGGATGAATTCTCAAAAGTGATTCAGATGTGGTTTGCGTTAAATTCAGACTGAAATCTTCCTAAATAACTAGCTCTGTTACCAAGGCTGTGATACCTTTAAAGAATGCTCGGACTCTGCCGGGCCGGATTTAAGGGATACCGGGTAAGTGAGTAGTTCTCAGCATTAGGAGCGAGATTAGGATCGAGGTAAGATTACTGGCTGAAAAAATGTTAGCCATTTTATCCATCACTGTATTAAACTGAATACTGGCATTCCGATCGCTTGCAATTGACATCCTTGGACATAAATTTCTAGACGGCGCTGGCTATAAACATTCTGAATCAAAACCGGAAGCAAGTAATACAGAATAGCCAATAGCCTAAACATTTGAGTGATGACTAAAAGTTTACACAACAACCTGAGATTTAAAAGCTCTCTGCATCGGCGGTTAAGTTCCGGCCTTATCAGAGTAAATCATCTTTTTGTTCTAAAAGGTGGGGGGAGCTGTCAAGGTTGGTGGGAGGAATGCGCCAATTATCGGGTTATGTGGTGTTTGCCTGAAGTCAATATTCAGTTGACTTCAGGTAATTCTGTTCGAGCAAATTAATTAAAATCCAAGTCGGGAGGACTTTTTCATGTCTATTCGTCTTTATGTTGGCAATCTACCGAAGGAACTCGATCGCCAAGAATTGCAAGAAGTTTTTGCACCGGAGGGCGAATCTGTTACCACAAAGGTAATTACAGACCGCAAAACTGGTAAATGCAGAGGCTTCGGTTTTGTGACGGTGCTAACCGACGAACAAGCCGACCAAGTTATTGAGAAATACAATGGCTTGATGTTCAAAGAAAACCCCCTGAAAATAGAAAAGGCACTGCCCCGTTCTAAGGGTAAATCTGAAAAGGGCGAAGACGATCAGCAGCAGTCGCCGCAGTCACCGCAGTTGGTGTCGGCATCGGCGTCTGTGCCTATGCCTGTGCCTGCGCCGCAGCAACAGCAGCGCTCGGCTTCCGCTCCTCCTACCCAAGGTGGAGGCGGTTCCAGCAAAAGCAATCGCCGTCGGGGTGACAACAACAAGTCTCGCCGCAATCAGTCAGCAACAACGGTGTCGAGCGCTGATTCCGGCTCGGTGCAGCCAGATCCGCGCTGGGCGAGTGCTCTGGAAGAACTCAAGCAAAGATTGGTGGAAGCTCAGACTACTAATTAGTCGAAAATGGCGGCTAATTGCTGCTGTCTCTCGACTGTGGTTAACTGAATCTATCTGCAAGTGCGATCGAGAAGGGGTCAAAAAACCCTGTTCTCGATCGCACTCTTTTATAGTAAAAAAACCTCTAATATCTAGCAGTGCGGTAAAATAAGCGCGATCGGGCAAGTAATGAAAACTCAAGTCTTCACTACCCACCAGTTAGATTTTGGTCGATCGACCGGACACGATATCATATCCTAAGAATAGTTGGCAAAAAAAACCCGGTTTCTCTGAAAATATAGGGTTGAGCAGCGAGACATCTAGAAAGAAACCAGGTTTTTAGCCCGTTTAAACAAGTCCTCTTTATTCGATCGGCCCGAATTCGATTGTCTCAATAAACTCAAAAATCTTGTTCATAATTCCCTCAACTTCAGACTCCAGGGAGCCCAATTCATCCCCCTCCTGATAAATTCGCTGACAGCTTACGGTGTAGCAAAAATCGTCAGCAATAAAAGCCATAAGTCCCCGGTAAGCATCCAACCGAGTCAGAGGGCCCTCGTTTTTCTGCACGCTGAGAGTTGCACCGGCAGGCAAATCTAAAACCACGAAATAAGCTTCTTCATCTTCTAAATATTCTGCGTGGAGTAACTTAGAATTGGGAACATTAGCAAGAATTGCCTGAGAAACAAAATTGTCGAGAAAAGACTTGAGATAAGCTTCCTCGCCAACCGAGTCGATTGTTTCTTCAACTTCACCAGCAACAGGGAAATAATCTATTTTCAGCAAAACGCCAAAGTCGTCTGAAAATGCGACACAGCCTTCTTGATCATCAATTTTACCGCCTCGTTGATCGTCAACTGGAACGGGAACACTAAAATTGCCTTCAGGAGATACGTACCATGCCGCATCGAAATCAGACTCTCCGCCTTCTACTTCCGAGTAAGCAGCAATTACATCCTCAATAATTTCCGCAGCTTCCTCGTCTTCCACACCTAATGCTTGCTGGAATTCTTGGAGGAAAGCCTCGTGCTTCTGGGATATTTCCCCATCTGCGACAAACATTGCTGCTGTTATTGCAAAAGTATCCAACACTAACTCATCTGGCATGGATTCCCAAGCAGTATTAAATAATGCTCCTAAACCGTCTTGGGCAACAATACCGGCGAGTCTTTGAAACATTGCTGACATATCATCTTCCGAGTATTCAGCAAATATTTCTGATTCCCAAAGTATGCTTTCTAAGATATCAGCATCCGTGTCAGGGGAATTTGCCTCTGCTGCGACAAGTGCTACCGCTGCTACGGATTCTTCTAAAGTCAAGCTTGCTTCGGATTGGTCTTCTGAACTGAATATTTTATCAAACTTGCCCACAGGTTTTGCCCCGCTAGTGTTTAGTTTTGCTATTCATAGCAAATTTATGACACAAAAAGATAGTCGTCAGGGATACATTTACTTTTTGCAAAATCCCGCCAGTCAATGTAGGGTGCGTCTAGCCTTAAACCTTACCACTGGTGAATATCAAATCTCCAATTAATTTACCAAGGACTGCCAATTATTGTGAATCCGGCCCAAAACTTCGGGCGTGAGAAATCTGCATTTGGTACTTGTGCCGATTGAGTAAGGTCGATCGCGCCTTGAGTTCCCCGCAATTGACCGTTTTTAACTAAAATTTGTTTGTGGAGCATTGCCAGTTGAGCTTTTCTGAGGGCTTCAGCTTTAATTGGCTGCGATCGCAAATGGCGGTAAAATTCGGTCATCAGTCCCAAAGTGGCGACATCCTTAAGGCTGTAAGGTCGATCGCCCTTAAATCCTATCGTCTTGGACGCATCCAAACCAAAAAAACCGGGTTTTTTGCCATTTTTGCTGTTAGTCAGCCAAATAACACGACTTCCGCGCCCGCAAATCTCAGCTTACAACCGTCAACAGCAGCGACTAATGCAGGTAGTTTGACAGTAACTTCTGCCAATACTATCCCCGACGATATCTTGTTGAATGGCGGTGCAATCCCAAGCATGATGACCTTTAGCTAAACCGACGATGACATCCTCATCTACGACACTAATAGCTTGTTGGGTTCTCTAACCCGCGCTCAAACTCAGCCAATTATTCCTTTAAACGGCACGACAGTTAATAGTGAAATTTATCCAACTGCTAAGACTTCTGCCGATGACAACAACCTGTTAATTAATCCGGCTGCAAGTCCCAGCAGCCCACTAGCAAATAGCGGTTTGACTGCCAGTTATAGCGTGAAGTAATTGTAGATTCGGTTGAAGTCGCTCGAATAGATAAAAACCCGGTTTCTTGAAGAAACCGGGTTTTTTGCAGTTTTTGGGGTTTGTAATACCAAATCCGGGTTAGCAGCTATTGTCGCGATCAAAGGTAGCACTGAACTCAATCTACATCTAACCTTTCGAGTCTGGTGCTTTTGAAAAACTCCCACCTGATGCTTTGACAATGACACCATTTATTCCGTCGCGATCCCCATTAGTGAACTTGATGATACCCTTGTTGGATACCTCGATACCTTTATCATCGCTAAGATTTTGCTGAAGAGAGTTTTTGATACAATCAGCTCTTATTCCAAAATGTTGCTGAATCCAACAACTGTTCCTAGCTGTCTCAATCGCATAAAATAGAGCTTCAGCAGCATCATATCCTGTTGCTGTTCGCCAATTTATCCCCAAAGGTCTAAATTCATTTGCACGTTGACCTATAAAAACTTTTGCCGCTCTGCATTCAAGCTCAATAGAGTCATTGTTACAGCTACTTTTACTATCAATCCGCCTGTGCCAAGAGAGCGAAATGAGCATACCTTCCGTTTCTTCTCTGGTTTTCCCATTTAGGTTAATAAAGTTCTCTTGATACATAGTGTCTGAGCCTAATATTGTATAATTTTTCGCCCGGTTAAATTCAATGACTTTCTCAACCCAAACGTTATTTTTTTGGCTTGGAATTAGAAGCAATGTATTCACTTTTTCAGCTTGAATGAAGCTAAAGCAACGAGATAGATTCAATTGCCCAAGTGCTGAAACATCACATTTATCAATTGCAGTAGAAGGATTTACAACTTCAATTCGATTTTTATCTCTACTTTTTTCTGCTTGTTTCATAAATATACTTTTATATAATCGGCTATAGGGATCATCTTCTTCATAAATAATTGCAATCTTGCTATCCTTTGCTGTTTGATTGATATATCTCAACAAGTTTTTTATAACGGTCTCTTCACTTAGCGCAGTGCGAAAAACATATTTGTTAAGCTTTAGACAATCAGAAGATTCATTAGATTCATTTGCACTGTTATTACATCTTATGGCGGTGCTTGTAGGAGAGATTAGAACTACCTTCTTTTCCTGGTATATATCAGCAGTTGCTTGAGTTGTCGCACTGCTGAAGTGACCAACAACACCTAGAATATCCTTTTGAACCGTTAGCTTTTCTGCGACTTTCCTAGCTACGGTTTCCTCTTCCTCATCTGGATTGTCATACCCATCGTCAGCTACAAGAACTATCATCTGAGAGTTTTTATGTTTTTTGTCGTTATTCCACTCCAGTTGGGCAATAGCTATTCCCCTTAAAACCTCTTCTGCTGTAAAAGTCCCTTTTACCCAATTAATGGGCAAGGAAGTAGCAATCTTAAATGGTCTATTGAATGGATTTGCTGCTATTCTCAAAGCCTTTCTATTGCTTTTGTATATGATGGATTCTGAACTATTTTTATCAAACAAACTCTCTTCTCCTGAGCTTAAACCGTCATTTATTTCTCCTGGAATTGAATCAATTCTGATAAGTGAAAGATTGCAAACAATTAGAATTAAAAATAAAACGAATGCAGAAAGAAATAATCTCGCTCTTCTTCTAGAGTGTTTAATTATTCCTACGAGTTTCAGTATCAGATACGAGAAAAATGCAAAAAATATTGATCCAATGAATAAGAAGTTATAGAAGTTTGGATTGAAGAAGCCATTATTTTCTAAGACCTTCTCGATAAAAGGATATAAAAAACCTAGTCCCGGTGCGAATAGTAGAGTTAGTAGGAAACCAAAGTAGAGGAAAAAATTGAACCACTGACCTTGATCTATCAACTCCTTAAGGTCATCGAATATACGGTTACATGAATCAACAAATCCTCTTGCCCCATTATTGACCTGCTGGGCATCATTACCATGATCATCAGAGTTATCGCTATTTACAGAAGACTCAAGTTCCTTGTCGCTCATAGTCATTAAGGTAATATTTTGTTGAAAATAATTAATTTACTTCGAGTAGAAGAGGATGTCTAGTACACACTTGGGTAAGTTCTTGGCTGACGAACCTGTGACCACCGAACCTAACTTTAGCCACACACAGATAACCTGGCTGTACTGTCACAGCCGAGGTACGAAGCAGGCTAACGATTTAGTTCAACTGCGCGCGTTAGCGAAGCCCTCGAAGAGGATCGCCTCTCAACGAAGCTAACAATCTTAAATTCGCGTCAGTTGCAACGACTAGCTTTATCGAAGCACCCCATACAAGAAACCTTGAGCTTTTACAGATTATTTACCGTGCTGCCGATAAATCCTATAATTGTCTCGCAGTTACAGTACAATACTCTTCTTGATCGACTTATCCGGAACATCTGCGGTTTAACTTTGAACAATCTGAACACCTTCTACTGTGCCTTAATTCAAAGAATCAACCACCCCGATCGCCCTATCGGTGAGAAAAAGTGACATGATTTTGTAAAAAATTGTAAATGGTAAATTATCGAGCTAGAGGACAGAGCGATTCCCTACCTTTCGGGAACGCTGCGCGAACGGGATAGCTTCGATCGCGCGTACTTGCAACCTTGAGAACAGCTACAATTCATCGATCGTCTGCGTGTCTATTTGTGACAATCCCAGAAATCACTTGCAGACACGCTCCAGGACACCACCAAATGAGACAGCAACGTTATATCCAATACGAATACCAAAGAGTCGGGCGTTTGGGTGCTTTTTGCTAAGGTTACGAGATGCTTGCCATCCAGTTTTATCGGCTTCATAATCACCTGTCTGAATGTCGATGATGACCATCTTGCCGATGTTCTCTTCCACCTAGACCTTTTGGCGGATGTTGCTTTCGTACAAGTGCTTCGGACGTTGTGCAACTTCTTCACGGCTTAAAAGGATTGCCTGCATATATTGACTCCCGCTCGCTACGCTTTTCTGTGACTCCTTGTAGGATAGCGCACGGACAAGCAGGGTGAACATTGCGGTTAATTCAGTAAATTTGTTTTATTTTCCCAAAAGCAACTCTAACCCATAATAAGATGTAACGGAAAAACCTATTACTGCTGTGACCATAAAAAAGGAAAAAACCCTGACCGAATATCAATTAACGCCCGCAAAGTACCACCACGTACAAGTAGTTGTTTCGCTAAACCGCCTTCACTTAGAAAACTATAAAACTCCTGATGCAGCATTAACAAAACTGCTAGAACTTTGCAGTCCATACCCAAGATAAAAAACCCGGTTTCTTTCGTCGGAGTGCGTAAGTCCTATACTGAATTCATCGCAAATGTAAAGTGTTGTTACAAGTTGCTTAACACCAGGAACTAAATCTATACTATTACTGACTATAATTGGGTAAAAAATAAATTTGTAGGGAAAATTCCATGCAAAAACTAACTAGAATTTTATTCACTACAGCTTTAGCCCTAAGTATTTTGTGTTCTCCCACAGCAGCTTTCGCCAAAGCAAAAATTCAGATAGCCATCCTTTTAGATTCTAGTAATAGCATGGATGGACTGATTGACCAGACTCGTACTCAACTTTGGCAAATTGTTAATTTTTTAACTAAAGTAACCAAAGATGGCGAAGTGCCAGAGTTAGAGGTTGGCCTTTACCATTATGGTAATGACAGCTTACCTTCCTCGGAAGGTTTTGTCAGATTATTAACTGGATTTACTCCTGAATTAGATTTAGTTTCCGAAAAGCTATTTAGTATCAAAACCAACGGCGGTCAAGAATATGCTGGCTGGGTAATTCGTTCGGCAATGCAAGAATTAAACTGGAGTAAAAATCAGGAAGATTTTCGCGTGATTTTTATTGCGGGTAATGAACCATTCGATCAAGGCCCAATAGTTTGGAATCAATCTGTCAATCTCGCTGTCAAAGGAGATACCCTCGTTAATACAATTTACTGTGGTTCAGCCGAAAGTCAGGAGCGACAACTTTGGGTATCAGGAGCTAATTTAGCAAAAGGCAGTAGCTTCAACATTAATCAAAACCAACAAACTGTGGTAATTAAGTCCCCTTACGACGACGAAATTTCTATTTGGAATACTAAACTCAATCAAACCTACATTCCCTACGGTAGAGAAGGAAGAATAGGACAACAACGTCAGGCTGTTGAAGATAGTAATTCTGGCGCCAATTTTGCTTCGCGTAGTGCGTCCAAAGCTTCTGAATACTATGATAATGCTTCTTGGGACTTGCTGGATGCTCTCGAAAACGGCACAGTTAAACTAGAGGCAATATCAGATGATAATTTACCAGAAATCATGCGAGGGATGACGCTAACAGAAAAAAGAGCATATGTAGCTGGAAAGAAAACCGAAAGAGAGGCGATTAAAAAGACGATCCGCGACTTATCTCAAAAGCGTACAGCATATATTGAACAACAGCGGAAATCTAGTACCAATAGTGGCGAAAATACTCTTGATTACGTAATGATTCAGAGTCTCCGCCAGCAATTAGCCGCTAAAGGATTCAAGCTTAATTAAAAGAACGCAGACAAAATTTCATCTGCGTTCATCTGCGTTCATCTGTGTTTATCTGCTAATATGTGCGGTCAAAAAAACGCCCAATCAAACTACTTTGCAGCAGGTAAAGACAACTGAGGCGAAGTTTTAGGATAGCTTCCCTTCTCAGGAATCGCAGCGGGTTCGGAGGAAAGCAAAAATTCGCGAATTAGTCTAGCAACTGCTCTTTGAGCTAAACCGCCGACTACTTTCTGGCCCATGTTCTGCACTTCTGGTTTCACCAACAACTGCGGAAGTAGCTGCAATACTTTCATGCCGTCAAAACCCGGAGTTGATTGCAAAATATCCCAAATTCGCTTGATGTGTTCTAGATTGTTTTTTTCTGTTTGTGAAACCACAGGTTGATTTGCCTTGACTCCAAACCATTCGCCGACTACAGATTTGGCGTTAGCAAAGGCGTTGCTGGAAAGTGTGTCGAGACTCTTGACTAATTCCAGGACAATACGATCGCGAATGAAATCTCCTCTTTCGGAAAATAAATATTCTAATGCTTGGTTCAAGATTTTGCTGATATCGTAATCCTCGCTCTCGCGGGCATTGTTGAGCAAGTTTTCTAAGCGGTTCCAGCGGAATTCGCCTTGTTTGAACAGCAAATCTTGCAGGGATGCTCTCAATTCCGGTGCGGGGTCGCTCAACAGCCGTTTGGCAACGTAAGGATAAGCTTTGCTCAACACTTTGAATTCGGGGTCAACGTTGATGGCAATGCCTTCTAAGGTGACGAGCGATCGAATAATCAAAGCATAGTAAGCTGGAACCCGGAAAGGATATTCGTACATTACCGCCGAGAGTTCGTCAGTAATGCTTTTGAAATTGAGTTCGGCAACGCTAGCACCCAAAGCATTGTTAAATACGCCCGCCAAAGCTGGAATAATTGGCGTCAAATCCGTGTCTGGTGTTAAAAACTCCAACTTCACGTAATCTTTTGCTAAACCTTCAAAGTCGCGGTTCACCAAATGCACCACAGCTTCCAACAAGCCGTATCGCTGATAAGGTTTAACTTCGCTCATCATCCCGAAATCGAGATAAGCCAATTGACCGTCAAGAGTCGCCAAAAGATTTCCGGGGTGCGGGTCTGCGTGAAAGAAACCGTGTTCTAGCAGTTGTCGGAGAGAACACTGCACACCCACTTCAATTAAGTAAGGAGCGTCAATTCCTTGAGCCTTGACTGCTTCTAAATTAGTGAGTTTGACGCCGGTGATCCACTCCATTGTTAAGACTCGGCGGCGGGTATATTCCCAGTAGATGCTGGGAACATAAATGTCTTTGATGTGGCCGTAGAGTTTGGCAAACCGTTCGGCATTTTGTCCTTCGTGGGTGTAGTCCATTTCTTCGTAAATGCGCTCGCCCAACTCGTCCATAATGCTTGCGAGGTCACTGCGAATTATTTTGAAGTTTTTTTGTGCCCAAACTGCAAGACGCCGCAGGATGTAGATATCTAACCCGATGTTTTCGGCTAAACCCGGTCGCTGGACTTTGATTGCGACTGTTTCTCCGGTTTTGAGTTTGCCTTTGTAGACTTGTCCGAGAGATGCTGCTGCGATCGGATCGGGGCTGATTTCTGCATAGATGTCTTTGGGGTGGGCGCCCAATTCTTCTTGGATGAATTGATATGCTACTTCGTTCGGAAATGCTGGCAATTGGTCTTGCAGCGTTGTTAGTTCTTCTAAATATACTGGCGGTACTAAGTCGGGCCGTGTTGAGAGTGCTTGTCCGATTTTGATGAAAGCTGGGCCGAGTTGGGCCAGAATTTCTCTCAGTCGGACGGCGCGACGCTTTTGGTTGGTGGCGGTACGACCTGTTTTGCCGTCGAACCACACACTGAAGGCAAAGCTAAAAAATGTCCAAACAACGCTCGACAGCCTCCCCCAGACTTGTAGAGGTCGATTTCGGTACAGCGCTGCGATCGCCACTGGATCGTACCGAACAGCATCTCCGGCCAACTCGAAAGCTATGTCTCTGGCTGATTTGAGCCGATCGTCCGTTGCGACCTCGGTCTCTAGTGATACTGGTACTGCTTGCAGGGGAATTGTATTTGCATCTTTGAGATTGCCGAGTACAGCCTGAGTCCCTGAATTTACATAAGTTTGCGGGGAGGCTGGCGATACTGTCTTGACATTCATAAATCAGACCTAGTGTGAAGCATTGTAAATATATTGTAACAATTTAAGGAAGAAGACCCTTCTTCCTTCTTGTATACTTACTCGCCGCTGGATCTTTTGAGTCGATCGCGAATGCCTGACAATTGCGATTGGCTGCTGACGGGCGATCGGGGTTGGGGCATTTCGGTATCGGGCCAGTTCGGTAAGTCGTTACAGGGACAGAACTCCGGGGGCATTCCGGTTTGTTTGAACACTACGGGCATAGCGCAGCGCGCGCAGGGACTGATTTCCCAAGCAGGTGTCAGCAGTTGGGCAATTGTTTCGTTTGTGCCTTCGAGGTAACAGTCTCCGCTGTCGCGGGAGATGATTTTTTGCCAGCACTCTTCAAATTCCTGGCTGTAGCGATCGCCCGCATTTACCGATTTGGGCAGCAGCGCTTCGGAACCGTTGTAAATTAATACTTTTTTGCCTAACTGAAACCAGTAAGCAATATATTTTCTTACTTCACAATCTGATGCCATAACTTTTAGTCAACCCTTCAACTAATTGATTATTTTAGACTTTTAATTGGAAATTAGCACTCTTTCTTAAGAGACATTTTTTCTTTTACATACTTTCAAACTTTGGCTATTCCTCAGGTCAAATTGTTGGGCTTTTCTCCCTATGGAGTATGTTTTTTGACTAATTTATGTGACTCTTGAGTTTTCAATCTTAGTTAAAATTCTACCTGATTTTCAGTTAAAATTGTCCGTCGGGAAACCGAGATGTTTTCTCACTTGTCGATCGCGACTCCGGCTGTTAATTTTTCGCTACGGGTGGCAGCGGGGTACCCAGAGCCCTTAGATCCAAGGCGTAACCTCCGGTGGCGAGATAAACAGTATCGGCGATCGCCCCGATGTGGCGCACGAGAGTGCCGAGGCGATCGCGAAACAGCCGCCCCGCCGGATAAGCAGGCACAACGCCCCATCCGGTTTCTTCCCCTACCAAAATTACATCGGCCGCCGCCGACTTCAAACAGGCTAGCAAATCTTGCTGCGTAGTCGCCCAAACAGCAGCTTCTTGTTCCAAAAGATTTGCCGTCCAAGTTCCCAGGGAGTCAATCAACAAGCAATCTGAGGGCTGGCTGGCCCGCACAACTGCCGATAATTCGATCGGCACTTCTAGAGTTGTCCAATCAACTGGACGGCGATTTCGGTGCTGATCGAGGCGACGAAGCCACTCCAAATCGGCTTCATCAACGCGACCGGTAGCCACATAGATTATTTGTTTTCCCGAACCCGCCGCCAGAGTTTCGGCCCATTCACTTTTGCCGCTTCGGGCCGGCCCAGTTACTAAGATTAATTGTCTCGATGTGGTGGGTTCTGAGTTACTCATTAGTCATTAGTCAGCAGTCATTAGTCAGGAGTCACATACAAAGGATTAAACACAATTATCCATTACCAATTACCAATTACCCATTACCCATTATGATTTAAACCACCAACTACCAAATGCTTTTTAAGCGATAATAGCATTGATGAGACAATATCAGAGTAAGTCGATCGAGAACCCCCGTATTTCCCAAGCTGTTATTTATGCCAGATCATCCTCAGATATCAGCGATTATTTGCACCCACAATCGCGCCGCCTATTTAGGTGGGGCGATCGACAGCTTGCTGGTACAGGATTTTCCCGACAACTTTGAAGTAGTAGTAGTGGATAACGCTTCTAGCGATTATGCAAGCCCCGAAAGTTCGACTTCGCGCACCCGCGAGGTGGTAGAAGCAAGACAGGGCGATCGGCGCCTCAAGTACGTCTGGGAACCCGAAATCGGTCTGTCAGTAGCCCGGAACACCGGCGCTAAGCAAGCTCGCAGCGAAATATTAGCTTATCTCGACGACGACGCTATTGCTGAGCCGAATTGGCTCAGGGTGCTGCAGGCGGCTTATCAAAGCAATCAAAAACTCGCCGTAGCTGGTGGCAAAGTCAATTTGCTCTGGCCTTCTGGAGTCAGCCCGCCCGAATGGCTGTCACCGGGATTAGCCCAGAACTTGGGAGCATACGATTTAGGCGATACTTGCCTGTACGTCACTGCTGCCGGTTTGACTCCCAGGGGAGTAAACTACTCAATCCGGCGCGCTTTTCTCGAACAAATTGGCGGCTTCGATGTCAAACTCGGTAGAGTCGGCAAAAAGTTGCTGTCAAATGAAGAGCTGCGAACCACAGAATTAGCTTTAGAGTTAGGTTGGCAAGTAGTTTATCTACCGGAGGCCCTGGTGCTTCACCATGTCGCAGCAGAAAGGCTCAACAAAGCTTGGTTTCTAGAGCGCGGGTGGTGGCAAGGCATCAGCGAGTGTTATCGGGAACAATTGTCCGATCGAGCCGGTATTGCTCAGCTTGGGCGGGGGGGTGAAAGAATATTGAGGGGTGTCTGGAAGTCTTTTAAATATATTAGAGATCCAGGGCTGCGCTTTGAAAATTTCGTTTTTGCCTGGGGTCAAATCGGTTATTTGAGCGCAGCCATCCACGGCCAGATTTTTGCACCGAAATCTACCAGCAGGCATTAGGCTATAGGCAATATACCTCGCTGCTCAAGTCGTCGGCGCGGCTGTGCCGATCGCACTTCATCTACCAAAACTCGACCGCATTCAGGTTCAAGCACTCGATTATGACATCTAGTTCATCCAAGATTCCGGTTTCAGTTATCATTCCGGCAAAAGACGAAGAACTTAATCTACCTGCGTGTCTGGCCAGCATTGCCAGGGCGGATGAAGTTTTCATGGTTGATTCCCAAAGCAGCGATCGCACGGTGGAAATTGCCATCAGCACGGGCGCAAAAGTAGTGCAATTCTACTTCGACAACCGCTGGCCGAAAAAGAAAAATTGGTCTTTGGACAATCTGCCCTTTCGCAACGAATGGGTATTAATTGTCGATTGCGACGAGCGCATTCCCCCAGAACTTTGGGACGAAATCGCGCAGGCGATCGAAGACCCCAATTTTGACGGCTACTACCTCAACCGCAAAGTCTTCTTTTTAGGCCAGTGGCTGCGTTACGGCGGTCGATATCCAGACTGGAATTTGCGTTTGTTCAAGCATCAAAAAGGACGTTACGAAAATCTCGGCACTGAATCCGTCCCCAATACTGGCGACAACGAAGTTCACGAGCACGTCATTTTAGCTGGTCAAGTCGGCTACTTAAAAAATGACATGATCCACGAGGATTACCGCGATTTATTTCACTGGATAGAACGGCACAACCGCTATTCTAATTGGGAAGCTCGCGTGTATTACAATATTATTGAAGGGCGCGACGACAGCGGCACTATTGGCGCCCACCTATTTGGAGATGCCGTACAGCGGAAACGATTTCTCAAAAAAGTTTGGGTGTGGCTGCCTTTTAAACCAATGCTCAGATTTATTTTATTTTACTTCATTCAGTTAGGCTTTTTGGATGGAAAAGCTGGCTATATTTATGCAAGGTTATTGAGTCAATATGAGTATCAAATTAATGCAAAACTTTACGAGTTGCGTTGTTGTGGCGGTCAGTTGAATGTGGCAGAATCTCAGCCGCCTCTGTCGCCACCAGTAGTTATCAGTCAGGAGACAGAAGTGAAATTGCCGTAATAGTCCCTCTTAGTCCGCCCACCATACAGACGAAAGTTTGTGTAGATAGGGTTTCAAACGTCGAGTCCCTCTTAGTCTCTTAGAGAGGGACTTCGTTTGACAAGACGCGATTTCAACCGCCGGGTTTCTTGACCTAATTAATACTTAAGTGAATGCCACTAGCTAAGATACCTAAAATTTTACCTAAATCGTTAATAAAATATTCGACTAAATCAATTTCGATCGTCTGGTTGGTTAATTTCAGAAATTTCCAGTTAGTGCCGGTGGTAACGGTACCGTAAATCACAGGAATTTCGTTGCCTTCATTTTTATTAAAAATTTGCGCTGCCAACATTTCTGCTACGCATTGTCCCAATCCAGCCAAAATATTTTCTTTTTTAGCTTCTACGACGGTAATAACTGGCGCACTAACAAATAAAAGTTCAGGTGATTGACTGATGATAAAATCACAACTGCCGTTTAATCCTTTACTGGCATCCACACTAAAGTCAATGCCGGAAAACCAGCTAATTTGATAATTTAATTGTTTTCTGAGTTCGACGAGAATTGGAGCAATAATTAATTCCGATCGCGCTTTTTCTGTATTGCTACCAAGGGCTAAAGGTAGATTATCGCGCAGGGTTTCTTGGAGAAAATCGCTTGGTGTTAATTCTGGAATTTCTGTGAAAATATTAGAGCGCTCTGAAATAGTTAAATTAAAGTCTTTAGCTACTCGATTTAAAGTAAAATCACTGTATGACATTAGTTATCTATCTCTATGGTGGATGGCAGAGGAAGAGATGTTATTTGATGAGTTCTTCGAGGGATGGAAAAAGCAATTTTTCTGCGCTGATTTTTTCGCAGTCGCAAGGCTGTTGACTTGCGGATATTGCTGATACTTTTCCCAGCAGCAATTGGATGCTTTCGATTAGCAATGGTAGAGTTAATAAAATAATTGATGCTGATACTAGCAAGCTAATCAAGCCGTCAGCCCAATTCCAGTGTAGCCACGCTACGGCGATCGCAGCTAAAATTACTCCAACCGACGAAAAAATGTCTGCGACTGCGTGCAGAAACGCGCTTTTGAGATTCAAGTCGCCGTGACAGCAGGAATGCAAGCAACAAGCATTAATCGAGTTGATGCTTAAACCCACTACGGCGGTAATTAACATCGGGAGCCCTTCTACTTCGGGAGTTGGGGCCTGCAAACGCGCGATCGACTCTGCTGCAATCCAAAGGGCGATCGCCACTAAACTGATACTATTAATTAAAGCAGCAATGATTTCTCCTCGTTCAGGGATTGACGATTGTGCGATCGTACAATCTACGGATTTACTTTTGCGTTTGATTGAGGAGTACCAAGTCGCTGTCAAAGTTATTGCTAAAGCTGCTACATCTGAAAAGACGTGACCCGCATCTGCTAATAGGGACAAACTATGAGAATTAAGTGCGGCGATTAACTCTGCTACAAAAAAGCTGCTAAGCAGTACCAATGCTGTTTGTAAAAGTCGCACTTTGCCAATTCTGGGATTTATATTCTCGCATTGTGCGATATCCTTGGCGTTTTCCGAGTCAAAATTGTCCCTAACTAGAAATGTCATGCAGCAGTCCTTAAGGTTAAACTCGATTTTAAATTAAACATTAAATTAACTATCAATGACCGATTATATACCAAATCCGAACCAAGATCCGGAAAATTCGATCGCAAATTCCCCAAATTCTCAAATAAACGATCGTCCAATTAGCGACAATCACGCAAATACTTTGACAGGCGAATCTTTAGTCGATTTGCGCCGCTACGATCAATCAAAGTTCGATCGAGGAAAGCCTAGTTGGCTAATTTTGGTTTGGTGGTTCGTCCAGGCGATCGCATTTCCTCTCACTCCACACCCTTTTAATCGCATCAGAAGGGGGCTGCTGCGGTTATTTGGAGCGAAAATAGGTCGGGGTGTGATCATTCGCCCCACGGCTCGTTTTACCTATCCTTGGAAAATAGCCATCGGAGACTACAGTTGGATCGGAGATGATGTTGTATTGTACAGTCTCGCTCAAATTGCGATCGGCAAACACTGCGTCATTTCTCAAAAAAGCTACCTCTGCACCGGCACTCATGACCCTCAAGACCCAGCCTTTAGCTTAATAACAGCACCTGTAATCATTAATAACGGCGTTTGGATTGCCGCCGACTGCTTCATTGGCCCTGGTGTAGAAATCGGTGCTAACGCTTTAATCGGAGCTCGCAGCAGCGTCTTTAAAAATATGCCTGCAGGCTTTATTTGCACAGGAACACCTTGTCGTCCCCGCTGTCAGCGAGAAATTAACCAAAGTTCGTAAGAGATATTGCACCGGGAAACTAAGCAGCTTTACAAGCTTGCTGGCGAATAGGAATTTCAATGACGAATTCTATTCCCTTTCCTAATCCCGGCTGGCAGTATAATCGGCCGCCATGCTTTTCAACGATAATTTGGTAACTAATAGATAACCCCAACCCAGTTCCTTTACCGATCGGTTTGGTGGTAAAAAAAGGGTCAAATATTTTCGGTTGTAAAGTTTCACCAACTCCTCGACCGTTGTCACTAATATGAATAGCCACCCAATTATCGTCAATTACTTTTGTAGAAATTTGAATGCGGTTCGGGTGTTGTTTGATTTCTGCAAAAGAACGCTGCTGATTAGATTCATCTAAAGCATCAATGGCATTGGAAATAATATTCATGAACACTTGATTTAATTGTCCGGCATGGCATTCTACTGGGGGAAGCTGACCGTACTTTTTTATTATTTCAATCTCAGGATGCTCGGGTTTTGCTTTTAAACGATGATGCAGGATGGTGAGTGTACTATCAATTCCTTCATGAATATTTACAGCTTTCACCTCTGCCTCATCTAGGCGAGAAAAGATTCGCATAGACTTGACAATTTCCTGGATGCGCTGCGTTCCTAAGTTGATTGAGTTAAGAACTTTTATAAAATCTTCCTCCACAAATTCCAGTTCTATTTCATCCATTGCTGCTTGAATCCGAGGGGTGGGATTTACATAATCTTCTTGATAGAGGTGTATAATTTTTAGTAAGTTATGAGCGTACTCTTGGGCATAACCCAGATTGCCAGAGATGAAATTTATAGGGTTGTTTATTTCATGAGCAATCCCAGCAGCCATTTGCCCTAATCCGGACATTTTCTCACTTTGAATTAACTTAAGTTGCATTTGTTGTAAATCATCATAGGCTTGGCTGACTTCTATAACTTTTTGCTCCAATAAGGTATTTTTCTCCTCTAATTTCTCTGCGAGAACATGAAGCTTTAAATGCAGCTTGACGCGAGCTAATACTTCCTCTTGTTGGAAGGGTTTGGTAATATAATCTACAGCCCCAAGCTTAAACCCCTCAACTTTATTAGCCGTATCCGAGAGCGCAGTCATAAATATAATGGGGATCTGTTTAGTTTCTGGATTAGCTTGTAATCGACGGCAGGTTTCAAATCCATCAATCTCTGGCATCATGACATCTAGTAAGATTAGATCTGGTAGAGCATATTTAACTCGCTCTAGTGCCATTTTTCCAGATTTCGCAACCCGAACCTCAAATCCTTCTTGGCTTAAGGCATCAGATAAGACACCTAAGTTAGCTGAATTGTCATCAACTATCAGAATCGTACCATTTGGTTGAATGTCTAAATTCATAAACCTTACTTGTAGGACTGAATAAACGTTAAAATCTCTTCGTCTTGAAAGTCCTTTGCCATCTGATTTAATCGGTTAGCAAAAGGAATGTATTTGGGATCTATTTCTTCCAGTAATACCGCCTGCTTAACTATTTCTAGGAAATTTCCTTTCATAGCCAGCTCATATAGAATTTCCATTTCTGTAGCAGGCGGGGCAATTAGCTCGTTGGTGTCTGGGGCGATCGCCAGTGGAGCTTCATTGGCTTCGTAAATCCATTCCAAATCAAGATACTGTTGCAATTTTTGCAGGAGCTCTGTTGCCTGAATAGGTTTGGGAATAAAAGTGTTGCCTCCTGCTTCTAAACTTCTGTATTGATCGGTTTCAAATACGCTGGCAGAAGAGACAATAATAACGGTGTCTTTGAAATTTTCCGATTCTCGAACCCGCTTAATCACCTCGAAGCCATCTAGTTCTGGCATTAATAGGTCGGTAACAATTAAATCTGGCTGCACCTCTATAATTTTTTCCCAGCCTTCAAGCCCATCGTTCGCTTCAAACACCTCAAAGCCGATCGGACTGAGCAAATTGTTAATTACCGAACGGTTAGCCCATTTGTCATCAATAACCACAATCTTAGGTTGGCGGTCTTTGATGCCGATAATCTGCCCGTGATGGTCGATTTGAGACGTTTTCACCCATTCATCGGCTTGAGGCAGACTAACATCAAACCAGAAAATACTGCCAACATTCATCTCACTTTGAACCTGAATGGTACTGCCCATTAGTTCTACAATCCTTTGGCTAATTGCCAATCCTAGCCCGGTGCCCTCAGTCTGCCGTTTGCGATCTCCAACCTGCTCGAAGGGCTGAAAGATAGCTTGGAGTTGCTCTTGGGCAATGCCGGTACCTGTATCGCGTACTTCAAAGCGAATTTTTCCTTCTGTTGCAAAACTGACTATAAAAGTAACACTGCCCTGATCCGTAAATTTAATAGCGTTGCTCAAAAGATTAAATAACACTTGTCGCAAGCGTTTTTCATCCGCACGAATACCGATCGGGAGTTCGGTGCTTGATGGAAAATGAAACTGAATTCCCTTAATTTGAGCTCGGATGCGACACATTTCTGCTACACCTTGCAGGAACGCCGGGAAATGAAAATCGGTGGGCATTAGTTCCACTTTCTGTGCTTCAATCTTCGACAAATCGAGAATATCATTGATTAAGGTCAGTAAATGGGAACCGCACTGATAAATGACATCAATGCGCGATCGCTCTTCTTGATTCAAGACTTTGGAACGCTGAAGAATCTGCGCGTAGCCCATAATGCCATTCAGCGGAGTCCGCAATTCATGGCTCATGTTGGCAAGGAATTCACTTTTAGCCCGACTAGCTGCTTCTGCGGCTTCCTTGGCTTTTGCCATTACGAATTCTGCTTGTTTGCGATCGTGGATATCGATGCAAGTGCCAACCCACTCCCGGATGCTGCCATCTTCATTCAGAATTGGCACCGCTCTAGCTTGGAAATAACGATAGTTTCCATCCGATCCGCGCATTCGATATTCCATCTCAAACAGGCTTTTCGTTTCCACTGCTTCCATCCACACCTGAACTGTTCGTTCGCGATCGTCCGAGTGGATTGTATCTAACCAGCCAAAACCAACCACCTCAGCTTCGGTTTGTCCGGTATAAGCTCTCATACTCGGTGTATCCTGGCATCTTCCTTCAGCATCCGTTGTCCAGACAATTTGGGAAATGGCAAGGATTAGCGAACGATAGCGTTCTTCGCTTTGTTTTATAGTATCTTCCGCTTGTTTGCGATCGTGGATATCGCTGCAAGTGCCAACCCACTCCCGGACGCTGCCCTCTTCATCCAGAATTGGTACCCCTCTAACTTGAAAATAACGATAGTTTCCATCCGCCCCCCGGATTCGATATTCTATGTCATACAGGGTTGTCGTTTGCACTGCTTCCATCCACACCTGATTCGTTCGTTCGCGATCGTCCGGGTGAATTGCATCCAACCAGCCCAAACCAACCACTTCGTCTACAGTTTGTCCGGTGTAAGCTCTCCAACTCGGTAGATCTGGGGATCTTCCTTCAGCATCCGCAGTCCAGGCAATTTGGGATGTGGCAACTATTAGCGAACGATAGCGTTCTTCGCTTTGTTTGATCGCATCTTCGGCTTGTTTGCGATCGTGGATATCAGTACAAGTACCAACCCACTCCCGGATGCTGCCATCTTCATTCAGAATTGGCACCCCTCTACCTTGGAAATAGCGATAGTTTCCATCCGCCCCTCGGATTCGATATTCTATGTCATACAGGGTTTTCGTTTGCACTGCTTCCATCCACACCTGATTCGTTCGTTCGCGATCGTCCGGGTGAATTGTATCTAACCAGCCCAAACCAATTACCTCAGCTACGCTTTGTCCGGTGTAAGCTCTCATAGTTGGTAGATCGGGGCATTGCCCTTCAGCATCCGCTGTCCAGACAATTTGGGACGTAGCCACTATTAGCGAACGATAGCGTTCTTCGCTTTGTTTGATAGCATCTTCGGCTTGTTTGCGATCGTGGATATCGGTACAAGTGCCAACCCACTCCCGGACGCTGCCATCTTCATTCAGAATGGGTACCCCTCTAACTTGAAAATAACGATAGTTTCCCTCCGCTGCGCGCATTCGATACTGTATTTCATACAGGCTTCTCGTTTGCGCTGCTTCCATCCAAACCTGACTCGTTCGTTCGCGATCGTCTGGGTGAATGACATCTAACCAGCCAAAACCAACCACCTCAGCTTCGGTTTGTCCGGTGTAAGCTCTCATACTCGGTAGATCCGGGCATCTTCCTTCAGCATCCGATACCCAGACAATTTGGGACGTAGCAGCGATTAGCGATCGATAGCGTTCTTCGCTTTGTTTGATCGCATCTTCCGCTTGTTTGCGATCGTGGATATCGCTGCAAGTGCCAACCCACTCCCGGAGGCTGCCATCTTCATTTAGAATTGGCACCCCTCTAGCTTGAAAATAACGATAGTTTCCATCCGCTCCCCGGATTCGATATTCTATGTCATACAGGCTGTTCGTTTGCGCTGCTTCCATCCAGACCTGATACGCTCGTTCCCGATCGTCCGGGTGAATTGCATCTAACCAGCCCAAACCAATTACCTCAGCTTCGGTTTGTCCCGTGTAAGCTCTCCAACTCGGTAGATCCGGGGATCTTCCTTCAGCATCCGCTGTCCAGGCAATTTGGGATGTGGCAAGGATTAGCGAACGATAGCGTTCTTCGCTTTGTTTTAAAGCATCTTCCGCTTGTTTGCGATCGTGGATATCGCTACAAGTGCCAATCCACTCCAGGAGGCTGCCATCTTCATCTAGAATTGGTACCCCTCTAAGTTGAAAATAACGATAGTTCCCATCCGCTCCCCGGATTCGATATTGTACGTCATACAGGGTTTTCGTGTGTACTGCTTCCATCCACACGTGAGTCGTTCGTTCGCGATCGTCCGGGTGAATTGCATCTAACCAGCCAAAACCATCAGCCATCTCAGCTTGGGTTTGGCCGGTGTAAGCTCTCCAACCCGGTTGATCCACGCATCTTCCTTCAGCATCCGCAGTCCAGACAAGTTGGGACGTAGCAGCGATTAGCGAACGATAGCGTCCTTCGCTTTGTTTGATAGCATCTTCGGCTTGTTTGCGATCGCTAATGTCATTATTAATTTCGAGTTGGGCACAAGGCTTTCCTTCGCCGTCGCGCTGTAATGTCCAGCGACTTGCCACAATAATATGCCGACCATCGCGGGTAGTGTGGTGCAGTTCTCCTTCCCAACTCCCCTGCTGGAAAAACTCTGCCAATATGGTTTCTAATGGTTGAGGGAAGACGGTTTCCAAGAATGTGTGAATGTACTGCCCGACTACTTCCGCTTTTGTCCAACCATAGAGCTTTTCTGCACCTTGGTTCCAATAGATGATGCGGTCATCCATGTCCCGAATAATGATACTATCGCTGGCTAAGTCGAGTATTTCTAGGGTTTGACGGAGTGTTTGCTCGACTTTTTTACGATCGCTAATATCTCGTGTTATGCCGATGATGCCTAAAATATTGCCCTGATTATCCCGCCAAGGAGCCTTGGTAGTGAAAAAGGTTCTAGTGGTTTCAGAATGAGAAAAGATATCTTCCTCGTAAGTATCAATGATTCCGGCTGCCATGATTTGGCGATCTTTTGCCATAACTTCACGGCCAATGTCAGGCGGCAGTATTTCCAAATCATTTTTGCCGATAACTTCTTTAATTGGCTTGCCAAAGAAGTTTGCCAAATTGGAGTTAAGGGCAACATAACGCCCTTCCCGGTCTTTAACGAGAATGAAGTCGGGTGTATTTTCCAAAATAGAGTTTAGCAGTGCGTTGCGATCGCGCAACTCTGCTTCCATTTGTTTGCGATCGGCAATGTTTCGTGCTATGGCGATAAGGCCGATAATATTGCCCTGAGCGTCCCGCCAAGGGGCTTTTGTGGTTAAAAAAGAAATGCTCTCCTTACCATTAGAAACATCTTCTTCGTAGCTTTCAGTAGTGCCTGCTTCCATGATATCGCGGTCTTTTGCCATTATTGCAACGGCGGCCTCCGGGGGAAGGAGTTCCGAATCATCTTTACCCAGGATCTCCTCAATGGTTTTACCGTAAAAGGATTTTGCCACGTCGGAATTAAGGGCAACATATCGGCCTTCCCGATCTTTAACAACAATTATGTCTGGCGTACTTTCCAAAATAGAGCTCAGCAAGACGTTGCGATCGCGCAGCGCAGCTTGCTGTTGGCGCAGAGCTTCTTCAGCTTGTTTGCGATCGGTAATATCTGTACTAGCCCCAACCCATTCCCGAATTGAACCATCCGCGTTCAGAATTGGTACACCACGACAACTCATGTAGCGATATTCCCCGTCATAGCGACGCATACGGAATTCAGATTCATAGAACGATCGATTGGCAACAGCAGTTAACCAGGCAGTTGTAATAGACGAGCGATCGTCTGGATGGATAGCGTTGCTCCCACCCCTTCCCTTGTAATCATCAAATGTCTGTCCTGTAAATGCACTCCAAGTAGGTTGCTCGATCGCCATTTCGCCGTCGGCATTGCAGATCCAAATAATTTGAGCGCTGGCTTCGATCAAAGAACGAAATCGTTCTTCACTTTGTTTGAGGACATCTTCTGCGGTTTTGCGATCGCGAATATCCCGCGTAATAGTGGCAATCCCTACGGGTTCATTAGTCTCTGGATGTTTAATCAGAAATAGGGTGTAATCTACCAGGATGGGTTGACCTGTCACGAAATTTCTGAAGCGGAAATCACTCCGCCAACTTCCCTCTTGCATTATTGCAGGCATAATAGACTGCTGTACGAAGTCCAAATCTTCTGCCATGAAGAAGTCGGTAATGTGTTTGGTTCTGGCTTCGTCCAAACTACTGAGTCCCACCAAATCCAGACCAGCCTGATTCACGAGTATAGGGCGACCATCCATTGAGGCGACGCCAATAAAGTCACGGCTGTTCTCGATCGTTGTAGCGAGCAATTGCCGTTCTTCCTCTGCTTTTTGGCGAGCGCGAATATCCCGCGCAATAGTGGAAATAAACTCGACTTCACCCGCTTCGGTTTTGTGGACGATCAAAACCTGGGAGACTGGAACTTCTTGCCCATCGCGTGACAAAAATAGGATTTCACCAGCCCACCTACCATCTCGCAAGGCGGTTGGAAAGGCTTCGTTGTGGAATTTTGCCCTTACCGAGGGAGCTAACACAGAATCTATACTAAACGAAGAGCGTGCTTCTTCTGGGGACATCCCCAGCAATTTCTGTCCGGCTTTGTTGACGTAGACGTTATGCCCCGTCGCATCCGCAACTCCTACTAAGTCGGAAGTTGCTTCCAAAATTGCCGTCAGTCGTGCTTGCTTTTGTTCTGCCCGCTTGCGATCGGTAATTTCAATTACAATCCCACCAAGACCAAAAACGATGCCATTTTCATCCAACAAAGGATAGTAAGATGCTTGCCAGTAGCGCAGGATGCCCGGTTCTTTCGGCGTTTCACCTACTAATTCATAGTCGAGAATTGGCTTGCCCGTATCCAGAATCCCTTGCAGCATTGGTTCCACAGTCGGAGCCAATTCTGGCAGCACCTCACGCAGTGACCTACCAATATGGTCTGCCACACAAACGCCATTCATCTGAGCCAGAACTTCGTTAATTTGGACATACCGGAGTTGGCGGTCAAAAATCAGCATCCCGGCGTTAGCACCTGCAAAAAAAGCGTCGAAGTGAGCCTGTCGCAATGCCTGTGCTGTTGTGCTCTCTTGCTGTGGCGGGTTTTTATCTGGTGGGAATTTGCTCATGTTAAATCGTGCATTTCAGCTATAATTCTAGAACTTCTTTCCAATTGCGCGATCGCAAGGTTTTCGTTTTCTCCTATTTGGGCACTTAATAAAACGTTCAGTAGGGCGACCATTCGGTTTTCAATCGGCGATATATGTATCCCTTGCGACAATATTTCCGTTAATTCTTCGGATGTATCGCCAAGCAGTTCTATTGCTCATCAATTCTATTCCTAATCAATCCTATTGGTAGAACATTGGTGACAACATAAGCTAGGGAAGCGTTTGTCAATCAGCAATTATGCTCAGCATTTACTCAGGTTTTGGATGGAGAACTTAGATGAGGGCGATCGAGGAATCATGGCGATGCCCTATTTATGCCCAGTCACCCCTAAATCTAAGTTTTCCACTCCTCAACAAGCAGTATTTTCAGTAATTTTACTGATTGACAAATGCAATTAAGTTTTAATTTGTCTGCAATGTCGCTAGAATGCCAAGTATTATGGGAACGTTCTCTATTTTAGCTAGATCCGTTAAATTTTCACTTAGATATTCTTAGATATACAGAATAGAGACGAAACTGGCACAGTGATAGCAATATCTCTCCTACCAGTTAAACTCATTGTAATACTAGGATATTTGAGTTGTCCACTTAAATAGTCATTGAATAATTGCTGCTTAAGTTTATAACGGAACCTCAACAACAAATCAGCGGAAAGTATGATAAAATCCCAGAGTGTTAACGTTGACTAAAGTTAGTAGAGGGTTCGCCTGAATAATAGATGATTCCGCTAGTCCGAAAAAGTGGCACACTAACCGCAGGCAGGGGAAGACAATATATCCGAATATCCGAGAAATTGGCAATACGGATAACGGCTTAGTCTGAATAACGACATTTTTATGTAAGAAATTAAGTTTTTTACGATCGTAAAAAAATATTAATTTTCGTAATAACGACTGTCTGCATGATTTTTGAGACGAAGAAGTAAAAATTTTATTCCTTACTCCCATCTGCTTAACAACTTAAAAAAAACATTACTTTCTGAATTTAACTTGAATACAATACCTGAAGAAATCTTGCTTAAAATTACCCAAGTTTTTACAGCGACCCTATTTAAAATAGGTGAAAACCCTGTATCGCTGCAGTCACTTGGGGAACTGATTGTATTGTTCATGGCTATCCTTGTCATAGCACGCTCTTTTACGAACTTTCTTAAGGAAAACTTGCTTGTCAAACTGGGAATTGACGAGGGGAACCGGGAAGCTATCGCAGTTATTATTGGGTATTTAATAGTAGCTTTGGGGGTGATAGTCGCCATCCAAAGCATCGGCTTCAACCTCGCTTCTTTTGCAGTAGTTGCGGGGGGGCTGGGAGTCGGAATTGGCTTTGGCATCCAAGATTTAACAACTAATTTTGTCAGCGGCTTAACGCTGCTGTTAGACAGACCTGTGAAAGTCGGAGACTTCGTGGAATTAGAAGGATTAATGGGAATCGTCAAAAAAATCTCGATTCGATCGACCATCCTCCAAACTACTGAGGACTCCAGCGTCATAGTTCCCAACAGCAACATGATTAGCAACAAAATTGTTAACTGGAGTTACGAAAACTCTCTACTCTGTCTGCGAGTTCCCGTAGAAGTAGCGGAGAATAGTAACCCGCTGTTAGTGACAGAAACCCTGTTAAATATTGCTTACGCGGAAGCGGGAGTTTTATACGAACCGAATCCGAAAGTATTGTTTGTCGAGTTTGGTGATGATAGTTTTAAATTTGAACTTTTAGTTTGGACGGATAGGCCGATTGAAAGAGAAGTAATTAAAAGTTCTTTGAATTTTGCCATTGAATACAATTTCCGCCAGCATAAAATTGACTTCCCCTTCAATAACAGAGAAATTTATTTGAAAAATCCCGAAGTTCTGTTGTCAATGTTCAACCAAAAAGAAACTGCAATTGACATCAGGAACACTTCCTCTGAAAAAAAGCAAAAAATGCCTATTTTTGGAGACGAAATGAAAAAGCTATCGTCCCTTAGCTGTTTGCTGCGAGAGGTAGAATACTTTGAAAATCTGACGGAGCTTGAATTGCGACAATTGATTGAAGTTGGATACCGCAAACGGCTGCGACCGCAAGAATATTTGTTTCATGAAAACGACCCAGGAGATGCTTTTTACATGATTCTTTCAGGTTCAGTAGAAGTTTTTGTAGAAGCTATTGACAAACACCTGAATAACCTGGGTACGGGTCAGTTTTTTGGGGAACTTTCTTTGATGTTGGGAATCCCCAGAACTGCTTCAGTGAGAGCTTTGGAAGAAACAATTTTGTTTGCTATCAATAAAGAAGGTTTCCAAAAAGTTTTAACTGAACGACCTGATTTATCCGAACAGATTATTAAAGAAATAGTCAAACACAAAGAAGAACTAAGCGAAAGACAGCAATTATTGCGAGAAATGGAATTAGTAGATGCAGCAGAAGAGGAGGAAAATCCTGTAGAATGGGTGAGAAAACGGTTAAAAAATCTATTTAGTGTTTGAAATAATTTCTATGACGCGATTTATTCACGATCTCTTTGCCAAAGAATACCTGGAGGAATTGCTGTCGCCGCTCGGAACGGTTAATATCGGCCGCGATGTGACTTCCGAAGTCCGAGAAATAGATGTTTATTTTACTCCCAGAACCGCAATTCCCGAATACTCAGAAACCCTGGGATTGTTGGGAAAAATGGCAAACACAACTGCAATTTTTGAACCGTTTCGCAATCCGGCCAACGTCAGCGAAATTTGTAGCTGTCTGGGCAAGTTATTGGACGTGCGAGGTGAAGTGGAGCGAAAATTTAGGAGAGAAAATACTCGCTATGATGACGCTCAGTTACCCAAACTGTGGATTTTGATGCCCACAGCATCGAAAGCATTGGTAGATAGCTTTAATGCGATACCAGACACAGAGAATTGGATGCAGGGAATCTATTTTTTGGGTGAATCTTTGCGAACTGCAATTGTGGCGATTCACCAGTTGCCAGAAACTCCAGAAACTCTGTGGTTGAGGATTTTGGGCAAAGGGGGAGTGCAGCAAAGGGCTATTTCCCAATTAAGCGCTTTAGCTGCCGACGATCCGTTGCGGATTATCGCGCTAGAATTGCTGTATCGGTTACAGTCAAATTTAGTAACCGATGCGCCACAAGAATTAGAGCCAGAAGAGCGGGAGTTAATTATGGCCATTGCACCACTTTTTCAACAACAAATACAAGCAGCAGAGCAACAAGCTAGAGAAGAAGGACTAGAACGAGGACTAGAACAAGGCAGACAAGAACAACAGCGCTTAATTTGAGAAAACTTTCTGCAAGTCAGATTTGGAGAATTAAGTCCAAAAATGACAGTTTTTCTATCTCCAATATCCAAGTTGGCGGCGGCGGAATTTACAGTGCTGTTGCTGGCAATCTCGATGCTGACCGTTGATGAAGCTGGGCGGGAAGCAGCGGTTAAATTGTTAGCTGAAAGTGCGTTGGAAATACGATCGCCTGAATTGGGCGATCTTCTGCCTACAGCCGTTACTAATTTATTGGGATTGCCTGTCAATACGGTTCAGTTAAGGCTCAAATAGTGGTAAATTAGGTATGGTGTCCAAAAATGGAGAGCAAGTAAGGTGCA